>JALVBM010000192.1 GCA_027010665.1 Chromatiales bacterium | reverse complement strand
CCTCAAGCAGCCCATCGCCGCGCGCCTGATGCGCAGCCCCTGGTTCGCCCGCAACGTGGTGATGGACCGGTGGTTCCTGCATACCCACCAGGCACCGTTGAGATTCCGCGCCGGCACGGCGGCGTGACTTGGGCAGGGTCGTCGGTCGTCCTGATACCCAAGGGCACGAAGAGGCCGACCAACAATAATTTTTGCTCCACTTTTCTTGCTGGCCCCGAACCCGGTTACGGTTCCTCACTCTTCCGCCGCTGCCGCTTCAGCCAGCGCTGATCGAATTCCCGCAGGATCCCCACCAGACTGGCCGGAGCGATGGCTTCGGCAGCGGCGAACTTCTTCAGCGGGCGCGGCGGCAGGGGCTTGCGGAAGCCCAGGTGTTCCAGGCGTTGGGACAGGCCCGGCTGCGCCTCGTCCGTTGCCGGTTCCTGTAGCGCCGTCTGCAAGGCCTGCTGCACGAATTCCCGATCCATGCCCCGCGCCACGACCCGGCCCATGCTCGAATAGGGGAGATGTTTCGGCGTCGCCTCGCGACGGGCCAGATCCTTCACCTTGGGCCAGAAGCGCAGCTTCAGGAACTGGCGGGTGACGGCTTCCTGGGCCAGCACTTCGGCCAGCTCGCGATCGTTGACCATCTGGATGGCGCCGGTATCGGCGGCCAGGGTATCGAGCCAGCAGGCGGCCGCAGTGCGGTTTCGATACCACGGGGCATAGAATCCGAACAGGCGTCCGGCGGGATTGCCATGCCGGCGGAAATGATCGGCGTACTGATCCCAAAGATCGGCGAGCCGGCACAGCCGGCCCGTGAGCAGGGCATGCTGGTGGGTAGCCCGGCCGATCTCCCGCGACAGCAGGGCCCGGAACTGTTCGGGCGCGAGGGCCAGCAGCATTGGCAGGCCGATCTCCAGGGTGCGCACGGCGGGCCAGGGCAGGCCGAAGCGCGGCGTGGCCACGATGCGCAGGCCCCAGCCGCTGCGCAGCACGATGCGATCCACCACCGGCTTGCCCCACTGGTTCTCCGCCTCGTTGATCCATTCATACAGGCCCGGTGCCATCGCGTGCTCGAGCGACAGCCCCCGCGGCTTGCGCAGGGGCGGGCGCACGAGGCCGAAGAGCATGAGGCTGCCGATGACGGTCAGCAGCAGGCCAATGCCCGGTGCGAGCCACTGGGCCGGCTGCCGGATTTCGGCAGGCCAGGTGGTCAGGAGCAGCAACAGGCCGACGGGCAGGGCCAGCAGCAGAAGGAAACCGGGCAGGGCGGCCAGGCTGGCCTGCGTCAGGGCGAGCAGCGGATGTCGATGGAGGAAGTCCTGCCAGCGCCGGCGCGGCGCCCAGCGCGAAACGGGGGTCTTCGCCAGCAACTGGCGGACGTGTTCAAGTGGCATGGTCATGGCGGGGGTGTTTTTTGTTGTCGTTGGAACGCCAAAACCTAGTCCAATTCCGGGAACGGGTCTGGAAACGCGGTCACAGTTTGGCCTTCCGGGCCATGGCGGCTGCGGCGGTGGGGATTACGCGTCGGGCTGGCGATTGTTGGCGTGGATGGCGTGGACGTGGACCGGGAAGCGGTTCTGCCGGCGGTCCTCGAAGTAGCGTTCGAGGGTGTAGCGGATGGTGCGGAAGGCGAGCTGGTTCCAGGGGATGTCGGACTCGCCGAAGAGGGCGGTCTCCAGGCTTTCCTCGCCGGGATGGAAGTCCAGATCCTGCAGGCGGGCGCGATACATCACGTAGACCTGGTTGATGGTGGGCAGGCTGATGACCGTGTACAGGCCTTCGATGATCAGGTTGGCGTTGGCTTCCTCCCGGGATTCGCGCTGCGCCGCCTCGTCCATGGTCTCGCCGTTTTCCATGAAACCGGCGGGCAGGGTCCACAGGCCGTAGCGCGGCTCGATGGCGCGGCGGCACAGCAGAACCTTGTCCTCCCACACCGGCAGGGCACCGGCGACGATCTTGGGATTCTGGTAGTGGATGGTGCCACAGGCGTCGCAGACATGGCGGGGCCGGTTGTCCCCGGCCGGGACCTTCAGGCTCACCGGCTGGCCGCATTCGCTGCAGAACTTCATGGGCGAAGAATCAGCGCTCGGCCAGCCAGCGGGCCCATTCGCCGTGAGTGGTGACGTCCACGCCGTCGGCGCTGGCCTGTTGCTGCAGGTGGCGTTGCAGATCCTGCAGCAGTGCCGAGTCCATCAGCGCCGGCTGGTCCGGCAGGCAGGCGTGCAGGCATTGGTAGATGGCCTTGAGCTCGCCGATGGCGTAGGCGTCGAGCGGCTGCATCTATTTCTTGGCGGCCTGGGGCACGAAGCCCTGGGGCAACTGGCCGAACTCGCCTTCCCCGAACAGGAAACCGAGCATGTGCTGTTCGATGACGTCGAGGCTGGCCGGATCGGCGGTGCTGATCTGGTTCTCGTTGATGATGATGGTCAGGCGATCGAGCCACTGTTTCCAGCCTTCGGCGGAAACGTTCTCGTAGATGCGCTGGCCGATTTCGCCGGGATAGGGCGGGGCATCGAGCCCTTCGGCCTCGCGCTTGAGGACCTGACAGAAGACCATGCGTGACATGTGTATACTCCGCGTATGGGGAACGGACGCCGGGATCCGGACTGTCTGTCTGATGATGCCGGAGTCTTACCGGACGGGCAGCGGGATGGGGTTCGTCCCTGCGCTGTGGTAAAATCCCAAGCAGTTTTCTCGGATATTATCCGGTCTGGCGCCGCGGGGCGCAAGCCGGACCTCGAATTCAGGAGTGCGATCATGACACAAGCCACCCAGGCAAGCTACAACCCCAATATTACCGAGGACGAGATCAAGGTCTCGCCGGCGGCCGCCGAACAGCTCGCCGGCCTGATGAACAATCCGGACGTGGAGGCCGCCGGTATCCGCGTGTTCGTCAGCGGGGGCGGCTGTGGCGGCATGACCTACGGCATGACCTACGCCGAATCCATCACCGAACGTGACAAGGTCCTGGAAGGGGACGGATTCAAGCTGGTGGTGGACGCCGTGGCGCTAGCCTATCTGCAGGGCTGCGACATCGACTTCGCCTCCGACGGTCTCAACGCCTCCTTCGTATTCAACAACGTGTTCCAGAGCGTCGGCGGCAGCGGCGTGTGCGGCGCCTGTGGTGCCGCCGGTGGCGGCTGCGCCTGATCCCCTCGCCATGAGCGGCTCCCCGCGGGTGCTGGTGATCGCCCCGCACGGCAGCTATCGCACCAGCGCCTTCGTCGCGGCCGCCCGCAAGCTCGGCGTGCAGGCCCTGATCGCTTCCGAGGGCCGGCATTCCATCGTCAGCGACTATGCCCGTGGCCTGCACGTTGACTTCCGCGATCCCGACGCGGCGCTGGCCACCCTGCTCGATGCGGCCCGGCGCGACGGCGGCTTCCGGGGTGTTATCGGCACCGATGACAGCTCGGTGGAGCTGGCGGCCGAGGTGGCCCGCGCACTCGATCTTCCCCACAATCCGCCGGCGGCGGTGCGCCTCTCCCGGCGCAAGGATCTGGCTCGCGAATGTCTGCGCGCGGCGGGCGTGCGGGTGCCGGCCTTCGTGCGCCATCGCTTCGGCGCGCCCCGGCCCGAGGTGCCCGGCTTTCCGCTGGTGATCAAGCCGGTGGGCCTGTCCGGCAGCCGTGGCGTGATCCGGGTGGACGACGAAGCGAAACTGGACGCGGCCCTGAAGCGGGTCGCGGCCATCGCCGCCCGGGCCGGCCATCCCGATCCGGAGGTGGCCCGGCACTGCCTGCTCGAGACCTTCGTGCCGGGGCCGGAGGTGGCCGTGGAGGGGATGCTGCATCACGGCCGGTTGCAGATCCTGACCGTGTTCGACAAGCCCGATCCCCTCGACGGGCCGTTCTTCGAGGAAACCTACTACACCACGCCCTCGCGGCATCCGCCGGCCGTGCTCGAGGCCCTGCACGCCGAGGTGCAGGCCGCCTGTCGGGCCTTCGGCCTGGTCGAGGGGCCGGTGCACGCCGAATGCCGGATCAATGCCGAAGGCGTGTGGATCATCGAACTGGCATCGCGCACCATCGGCGGCCTGTGCGGCCGGCTGCTGCGTTTCGGCACCGGCCATTCCCTCGAGGAGCTGGTGCTGGCCCAGGCCATGGGCGGCCGCCTGCCCGTGATACCGGCCGAGGGCGGCGCCGGGGTGCTGATGATCCCCATTCCCCGGGCCGGCATTCTCAAGCGGGTCGAGGGCCTGCTGGCAGCCCGGCGGGTGCCGGGCATCGAATCCATCGAGATCCAGATCCGCGAAGGGCACGAGCTGGTGCCCCTGCCCGAGGGCAGCAGCTATCTGGGCTTCATCTTCGCCCGGGGCGACGATCCCGCCGCGGCCGAAGCCGCCCTGCGCGCGGCCCACGGCCATCTCGACATCGTGGTGGCGCCGCTGTGGAAGGCGGCGGTCGCCTGACATTTTCAAGCCGAGGTTCATCATGTCCACCGCCCTCCAGTCCGCCGGCTATCGGCTGATCGAAACCCGCCTGCAGGAACGGCTCGACGACGGCACCACCCGCTGCCACCTGTGCCTGTGGCGCTGCAGGCTCAAGCATGGCCAGCGGGGTTTCTGCCAGGCCCACGTCAATCGCCACGGTACCCTGTACAACCTTTCCTACGGCATCCTCTCCGCCATCGACGTGGGGCCCATCGAGGACAAGCCGGTGCGCCACTTCCGGCCGGGCACGCGGGTCATGTCCATCGGCAGTTATGGCTGCAACTTCCGTTGCGGCGGCTGTCACAACCTCGAGATCTCCTGGGGCGTGACGGCGCTCGACGAACTGGCGCGGGGCGAGTCCACCGCCGCCTGGGTCACGCCCCGGGAAATCGTTGCCGCCGCGCTGCGTCATGGCGTCGAGGGCATCGCCTTCACCTATTCGGAGCCGGCGGTATGGCTCGAGTACGTGCTGGACGTTTCGCATCTGGCCCGCGAGGCCGGCCTGTACACGGTATACGTGACCAACAGTTTCGTCACCGACGAGGCCCTGGAAGCGATGGCGCCGGTGATGGACGTGCTGTGCTCTGACATCAAGAGCCTGGACGATGCCTTCTATCGCGACATCTGCCCCACCGCCAGCGTGCAGCCGGTGCTCGACGCCATCGCCCGCGCACACGCGCTCGGCATCCACGTGGAGACCCGCACCAACGTCATTCCCGGGCGCAACGACGATCCGGCCATGCTGCGCGGCATCGCCGAATGGATCCGCGATCATCTCGGTGCCGACAGTCCCTGGCACATCACCCGCTTCTTCCCGGCCTACAAACTGGCCCATCTGCCGGCCACGGAACCCACAGCACTGTGGCGGGCCCATGATCTGGCCCGGGAAGCCGGACTCGATAACGTCTATGTGTACGACGACAAGGGCTGCGACTGCGCCGGAGAAAACACGCCGGTCAACGTCTGGCTGGATGCCGATCCGGAAGCCCTGCACCAGGTGAAGAAGTGCTCGGCCAGTTGCTGTGGCGAGTCGGGCGTGGTGCTGAAGAAGTACGAGGACGCCGGAGAGCCCTGACATGGCCCTCAACCTCCTGCGCCTGCTGCGGCGCATGCGGTTTCTCTCCGATCGCCGGCGGCTGGAATGGTATCCACCCTTCCGGCTGATGGGGGTGAAGGTCATCGAGCTGGCGCCCGACTGGCGCGTGGTGCGGCTGAAGCTGCCCCTGACCATGCTCTCCCGCAACATGGGCGACACCATGTTCGGCGGCTGGCAGGCGGCCCTCGCCGATCCCGTCGCCGCGCTGGCCTGCGCCAAACGCTTTCCGGGTCACGACGTCTGGACGCGGCGGCTGGAACTGGACTTTCGCAAGGTGGGCAATTCGGATCTGGAACTGCGTTTCGAATTCGACGCGGCCCAGGCGGAACGGATCGCCGCGGAACTGCGCGAGCGCGGCCGCAGCACGCCCACCTTCGAATATGCCTTCTACCGCGCCGACGGCGAACTGTGCACACGGGTGCAAAGCTCGGTGGCCATCCGGCCGGAAGGCTATCTGCGTGATCGTTCCGGTGCCTGGCGGGATGCGTCGTGAGGGGGGGCCGGGCGATGAATGGCTTTGACATGGGGGGCAGTGGTACGTGAACATTCCCGATAGCAGGTTACCCCCGATGTAGGAGCGGCGCTCAGCCGCGATAATCGAAGTCGATCACCGCGAGGGCGAAGAAACATGCATCTCGAAAGCAACGCCCAAAAGGTTTTCCTCGTCCCTCGTCCCTCGAACCTCGTCCCTGGTTCATCGCGGCGAGGGCGCCGCTCCTGCATCGCGTTTAACCCGCATCGGTAGTTTTCAAAGAAGGAATCCCCTTGAGCAACACCATCCATCCCACCGCCTTCGTCGATCCGGCCGCTGAACTCGGCCACGGCAATCGCATCGGGCCCAACGTGGTGATCGAGGCCGGGGTCCGGCTGGGAGACGACAATACGTTGCATGCCGGGGTAGTGCTCAAGGCGGGTACCTCGCTCGGGGATGGCAATGCCGTGCACGAATACGCGGTAATCGGCGGTCTGCCCCAGGACATCCATTTCGATCCGGCCGTGCCCAGTACGGTCGCCATCGGCAACGGCAACGTGCTGCGCGAATTCGTCACCATCAACCGGGCCAGCCGGGAAAACGGCGTTACCCGTGTGGGCGACGACAACTACCTGATGACCGGCGTGCATCTCGGCCACGATTGCGTGCTGGGGGATCGGGTCATCATCGCGCCGGGCACCGGGCTCGGGGGCTTCGTGCAGGTGGCCGATCGGGCCTTCATCTCCGGCGGGGTGATGGTGCACCAGTTCGTGCACATCGGCCGCTTTGCCATGATCGGCGGCAATGCCAAGATCACCCGCGACGTGCTGCCATTCATGATCACCGATGGGGTGCCGGCGAGCGTGCACGGTCTCAACCGGGTCGGCCTGCGGCGGGCCGGTTTCGATGCCGGCCAGATGCGGGTGCTCAAGCAGGCCTACCAGCTCATCCATCGTTCCGGCAAGCCGCTCGGGGCGATCCTCGAGGGGCTGGATGCGATGGCCGATCCCCTGGCCGGGGAACTGGCCGATTTCATCCGCGCCGCCGAGCGTGGATTCCACCGCGAATCCCGTGCCGCCTGATCCCGGCCCTTTGTCTTCCCCCTGCCAAATCGGTACAATGCCCGTCGCCTGACGCCCGGCTGTCGGGCACTATCTTCAATTCAGCAGACAGGCCCGCCATGGAATCCGCCCAAGCGCCATCCTTCGAGAAAAAGAACAGTTACAGCTACGACGAACTGATCGCCTGCGGGCATGGCAAGCTCTTCGGGCCGGGCAATGCCCAGTTGCCCCTGCCGCCGATGCTGATGTTCGATCGCATTACCCATATCAGCGACGAGGGCGGGGCCTATGATAAAGGTCATATCGTCGCCGAGCTCGACATCAAGCCGGATCTCTGGTTCTTCTCCTGCCACTTCGAGGGCGATCCGGTCATGCCCGGCTGCCTGGGCCTCGACGCCATGTGGCAACTGGTGGGCTTCTTCCTCGGCTGGTCCGGCGGCCCCGGCCACGGGCGCGCGCTGGGGGCCGGCGAGGTGAAGTTCACCGGCCAGGTGACGCCGGAGAATCAGCGCATTACCTACTATGTCGATCTCAAGCGCGTCATCATGCGCAAGTTGTTCATGGGTATCGCCGATGCCCGCATGGAAGTGGATGGTCGGGAAATCTATACGGCAAAGGATCTCCGCGTCGGCCTGTTCACATCCACCGAGGGTTTCTGATCGCCTATGAGTTCGCGCCGCGTCGTCGTCACCGGTCTGGGGATCGTCTCCAGCATCGGCAACAATCAATCCGAAGTCGTCGAATCCCTGCGTGAAGGCCGTTCCGGCATCGAGTACAGCGAGGAGTATGCCGAGCTGGGCTTCCGCTCCCGTGTCCACGGCCCCATCCACATCGATCTGGACGCCGAGATCGACCGCAAGCTCAAGCGCTTCATGGGCGATGGCGCGGCCTTCAACTACATCGCCATGCGCGATGCCATCGCCGATGCCGGCCTCGAGGCGCAGGAAGTCTCCAACGAGCGTGCCGGCCTGGTCGTCGGCTCCGGCGGGCCCTCCACTTCCAACATCGTGCTGGCGGCGGACATCCTGCGCGAGAAGGGCGTCAAGCGGGTCGGCCCCTACATGGTGACCCGCACCATGTCCAGCACCAATTCCGCCTGCCTGGCCACCCCGTTCAGGATCAAGGGCGTCAACTATTCCATCAGCTCGGCCTGTTCCACCTCGGCCCACTGCATCGGTCATGGCGCCGAACTCATCCAGATGGGCAAGCAGGACGTGGTGTTCGCCGGTGGCGGCGAGGAAGTGCACTGGACCATGACCGTGTTGTTCGACGCCATGGGCGCGCTGTCTTCCAAGTACAACGATGCGCCGGAAACCGCTTCCCGGCCCTACGACGCCGCCCGCGACGGCTTCGTCATCTCCGGTGGCGGCGGGGTGGTGGTGCTGGAGGAACTGGAACACGCCCGGGCCCGCGGCGCGAAGATCTACGCCGAACTGGTCGGCTATGGCGCCACCTCCGACGGCTACGACATGGTCCAGCCCTCGGGGGAGGGTGCGGTACGCTGCATGCGCCAGGCCATGGCCACGGTGGACATGCCCATCGACTACATCAACGCCCACGGCACCAGCACGCCGGTGGGCGACATTCGCGAACTGGAAGCCCTGCGCGAGGTGTTCGGCGACAAGGTGCCGCCGGTGGCGTCCACCAAGTCCCTCACCGGCCATGCCCTGGGCGCCGCCGGCGTCAACGAGGCCATCTATTCCCTGCTGATGATGCAGGAAGGCTTCATCGCCGCCTCGGCCAACATCACCGAACTCGATCCCGGTGCCGAAGGCTTTCCCATCGTGCGCGAGCGCATCGACAACGCCGAGCTGAATTGCGTCATGTCCAACAGTTTCGGCTTCGGCGGCACCAACGCCACGCTGATCTTCCAGCGCTACGTCGGCTGAGCGGGCAGGGCAGCTTCCTGCCCGATCGAACGGTGTAGACCGCGCGGCAAACGTCTTTTCAGGTAGTCACTGACATCCGCACGGATGATATCCACGGTATCGAGTGTCTGACGATCCAGAATCAGCACGATTCGACCATCCCGGGCATACAGAGGGATGAACAGATAATCCTCCGGACGGCCCGCGCCAGAATCCCGGAAACGGGCCAGTTTGGCCTGTGTGTCCGCGTTGCTGCGCAGATGACGCAGCACGTCGTCACTCAATTCGATCAGTGAGGACTTGTCCGCATCGTCGATACGCCGATAGCGATCCGTAAAGAGGTACAGCGGGACACCCGTGGCCAGTGACTGGCTCAGCAGCCGTTGCCGGGCATCGATGTCTTCGGGCATGTCGATCAGAACAAGCGCGGGATGATGGCGTGAATCCAGGTCTCGCAATGAAGCCGGATCCCGGTCATGGTCGCGCAGTTCGCCGGCAGTGACCGGAACGAAGTGATCCAGTGTATAGACGATGGCCACCGGTCGTTCATGCCAGGTAATCCAGACACCCCATGCCAACGCCGCGACCTGGATCCCGGCGATGATGCTCAAGTCCAGTTTCAGCCCCTTCTTGCCGGGCTTGTAGACAATGAGCGTGAGCAGGGGGCCGAGGACCAGATCCACGCCGGCAATGATGCGAATACCCTGCCAGCCGCCGTCGTAGCTGAAATAGGGGAACGGATACCAGATCTTGACGATGATCCAGGCCAGAACCAGAAAGATGATCAGACTGATGCCGAGATGGATGAGGAAGGCCTGCCAGCGGGTGACCGGTTTGTGCATGGATGTGCGTGTTCCTGAAGGTTGGCGTGTTGTCGAGACCGATAAGAAAGAAACCGGGCCGTGATGTTATCCCGATTGCGTCAGTGGTGGCGAGGCCATCGCCTGTGGCGGGGGCTGGTGGAGCTTCTGCTGATCATGGGTGTCTTTCTCGCCCTGCGTGCCTGGCTGCAGCAGGACATGGCCAGTGGTCCCGTGCCCATGCTCGCCGGCACGACCCTGGATGGTCGGGCCTTCGATCTGCGCCGGTATCCCGAGCGTCCCGTGCTGGTGCATTTCTGGGCCACCTGGTGCCGGATCTGCGCGCTCGAGCAGGACAGCATCGATGCCATTGCCCGGGACTGGCCGGTGATCACCGTTGCCATGCAGTCGGGCAGCGCGGCGGACGTGCAGCAGTACCTGCGGGAGGCGGGGCTGGACTTTCCGGTGATCAACGATCCGGACGGCACGCTCGCCCGGCGTTTCGGAGTGCAGGCGGTGCCGGCCACCTTCATTGTGGACGAACGCAATCGCATCGTCATCCGGGAACGGGGCTTTACCAGCGAGGCCGGGCTGCGTTTCCGGCTCTGGCTGGCGCGCTGAGTCACCCGCCTTCGCCGAGCCGGTCGCGGATGGTCGCCAGGTTCTCCGCGGCCGGCCCTTCCAGGTTGCGGGCCAGAAAATCGAGCAGCGGCAGCAACTGGCTCACCAGGCTCTGCATATGGGGCAGGATGGCGTCGGTGTGGCCGTATTCGAGCAGGCGCATGGCAGCGGGCACCGAGAGGGTCTTCTCCACCGGATATTTGCGCAACGACTTGACGGCCACCTGGTTGCCGCCGGCTTCCACGGCCTTGTTCAGGTAGATCTCCGTTTCCCCGATCAGTTCCTCGATGGTCTGATCGCCATCGATGGCCGGCTCCAGCAGGCCGATGCTGGCGGTCACGTGGAGCTCGTGGCCGTTGATGTGAAAGGCCATGGCCTGGATGCCCTCGAGGATCCGCCGGGCCGTGTCGGTGGCGTCGTTCATGTCGGCGTCGCGGAACAGCATCGCGAACTTGGCCAGGCCGACCCGCGCCACCATGTCCTCCTTGCGCACCAGTCCCTGCAGCGTCTTGCCCGTCTGGCGCAGGATGGCCTCGGCCTGTTCCTTGCCGAGATTGATGAACAGGCGGTTGAAGTCGTCCAGATCCATGCGCAACAGGATGAAGGGTGTGCCGTGCCGGCGGGCATAGGCGAGCTGTTCCTCGGCCGCCTTGCAGAAGTAGCGCCGTCCACCGAGGCCGGTCAGTTCGTCCACGGCGGCCTGCTTCTCCAGCCGGTCGGAGGTCTCGCTGAGCTTGCGGCTGGTCTGTTCGAAGCGCACGTGGGCCTTGGCCCGGGCCCGGAGCTGTACCGAATCGAAGGGCTTGGTGATGAAGTCGGAGGCGCCCTTGTCCAGGGCCGCCTGCTTGGTTTCCTCGTCGTCGTCCTTGCCGGTGATGATGATCACCGGCAGCGCCTGCAGATGGGGATCGTCCGACTCGCGCATGCGTTCGAGCAGGCCGAAACCGTCCAGGTAGGGCATGGACAGATCGGTGAACACCACCTGGATGGTGGGATCGTTGAGCAGGTGGGTCCAGGCGTCCTCGCCGTGCTCGGCTTCCACCACGTCGTATTCACTGCCCAGCACCTTGCTCATGGCGCGGCGCATGACCCGGGAATCGTCGACGGCGAGGATGCGGGGTTTGGGCGTTTCGCTCATGTTGGGCCTCGGGTGGGGGTTCCCTGTCCGGTTATCGGCAGTTGACCGGAATAGATTAGGGTTTTTGGGCGTCCCGTGAATGGAGCCGGTTCACGAATCCCGCTATAGTAGCCGTTCGTGGATAGCCGATGGTCCATAACCGGAGAAAATCTCATGCTGCGTAAACTCGTTCTGCCCCTGATGCTGCTGATCAGCGCCTGCGCCACGGCCGGTGAGCGCGACCAGTACATGCGCCTGTACACCGTGGAAGGCAGCTTCGAGGACGTGCGCGACGACATCGAGATGGCGATCACCGATCGCGGCATGAAGATCAACAACGTCTCCCACATCGGCAACATGCTGGCCCGCACCGGCAAGGACATCGGTGCCACCCGCCAGATCTTCGGGCAGGCCGAGGCCCTCGAGTTCTGCAGCGCGGTGGTCTCGCGGCGCATGATGGAGGCCGATCCCCACAACATCGTCTTCTGTCCCTACATCATCTACGTCTACACCCTGCCCGGGGAGAAGAACCGGGTCTACGTGGCCTATCGCCGGCCGCCCGCCGTGGGTTCGCCCGAATCGCGCGCCGCATTGCAGGCAGTGGAGAAGCTGCTGCAGGACATCATCGCCGACGCCATCGGCTGAAGGCCGGCTAAAGCCGGCGCCGGTCCGGCCGCTAGTCCCGGTACGACCATACCACCGGGAAACTGGCCGGCCATGTCCGAACCTTCTTCCTCATCCAAATCCGGGAAATCCGTGTCCACGCCGGCCGAACTGGTCAGCGGGGTCGTGCGCCTGGTGTCGCTGCCCGAGGTGTGCATCCGCGTCAACGAGATGCTCGACGATCCCCATGCCTCGGCCGCCGACTTCGGCAAGGTCATCGGCCAGGACACGGGCCTCACCGCCCGGCTGCTGAAGATCGTCAACAGTTCCTTCTACGGCTTCCCCTCGCGCATCGAGACCGTCTCCCGCGCGGTGACGGTGATCGGCCTGCGCGAGTTGCGCGGATTGGTGCTGGCGGCCTCGGCGGTGGAGACCTTCTCGCGCATTCCCAGCGACGTGCTGAACATGGTGCGCTTCTGGCGTCACAGCGTGTATACGGGGGTGGTGGCCCAGGCGCTGGCGGAGCAGGCCAGCGTGCTGCACTCGGAACGACTGTTCGTGGCCGGGCTGCTGCACGACATCGGCAAGCTGATCATCGCCCACCGCCTGCCGGAGGCGGCGGCCGACGTCCAGACACGCCTGCAGGCGGCGCAGCAGCCGGATTTCGTCATCGAACGGGAACGGCTGGGTTTCGACCATGCCGAGGTGGGCGGCGAGCTGATCCGCGCCTGGCAGATGCCGGCCTCCCTGGGTGAGGCGGTGCGTTATCACCATGATCCCCTGGCCGCGCGGGACTATCCCCTGGAAGCGGCTCTGGTGCACATTGCCAACAGCATGACCGGCCTGGCCGAACGGGGACTGGACGTGGACGTGGAAATGGTGATTCAGCCCATCGAGCCGGCCGCCTGGGAGACGGTACGGCTCGACGAGTCGGTGATGGACACGGTCTTCGATCTGGCCAGCGAGCGCTTCACCGAGGCGCTGGAGATCGTGCTGCCGCGCAGCACGCCGCTGGACTGAGGGCTGCCGGAGCGCTTGCGCGCTCCGGCACAGGGTTACATCTGCTGCAGCCCCGCGTTGTAGGCGGGAATCACTACCGCGGCAATGACGCCGATGATCATCAGCACGTACAGTGTGCCCAGGACCCAGGCGGTGACCAGCACGAGGGTGCTGTTGGGCGGGGGCGGATTGCCGAAGCGGTTGGGTCCCTCGGTGCCGGGGGCGAACAGCAGGTAGAGGTAGAAGATGATGTTCACCAGCGGCACCAGCACCAGCAGATAGAGCCAGCCGCTCTTGTCCAGATCGTGCAGGCGCTGCACGCCCCACATGATGCTCAGGACGATGGCCACGATCATCAGGGGCAGGATGATGATCATGCTGGTCCCCAGCATGGCGCTCGGGTCGCCGCCCATCTGGGCGCCGGCCATGATGCCCCCCTGCAGCACCATCTGCACCAGCATCATGACGAATCCCAGGACCACGTTGTAGACGAAGTAGCGGGCCCGGCCCAGGCGACCACGCGCCGAGAAGATGCGGATTTCGCCGTATTCGCCGGACTCGGTGTCGGCCACGTGCGCGGCGGGCGGGGTATACGGGGTGGCTTCACTCATCGGTTTGGATCTCCTTGCGTGTTGTTGTCGGAACGTCCTGCCGACCGGTGGCGGGGGTGGCGTACCGGTGAACGCCTTGCCGGACCTTACTCTTCCCGTCGGGGATTGGCAATCGGCCTCAGAGCCGGCCGGCGGTCTTGATGGCGAGATACTGGTTGATCAGATCCACCGACAGGCGATCCGGGGTCACGTCCAGGCACAGGGCGCCGCCGGCCTGCAGGGCGTCCACGGCCCGGCGGCGGGCACGGCGGTAGTCGTGGGCGGCGGCCACGCGCACGGCGTCGTCGAAATGCCGGACCGGCATTTCCGTGGCCGCATCCAGGGCCTGTTCCCGCAGGCTGGCCACCAGCACCAGATGACGGCGCTGCAGGAGCCGCACGGCGGGCAGGAGCTGATGGCTGTCCTCGTCCCGCAGGTTGGTGACGATGACCACCAGGGCGCGTTTCTTCTGCCGGGCGAGCAGGGCGCTGGCCGCGGCGGCATAGTCGGGAATGGCGGTGGTGGGCTGCAGATCGTAGAGCAGGTTGAACAGGTGATCGATGCGGGCGCTGCCCTTGACGGGCCGCAGCCAGCGCCGGGCGCCGCCGAAGGTGCCAAGGCCCACGGCGTCGCCCTGGCGCAGGGCCACCCAGGCCAGCAGCAGCACGGCATTGAGGCTGTGATCGAAATGGGACAGGGCGTCGTCCCGGGTCAGCATGCGCTGGCCGCAGTCGAGCAGGAACACGATTTCCTGATCGCGCTCCTCCTGGTATTCCCGCGAGATGAGCTGATGGCGCCGCGCGGTGGCCTTCCAGTCGATCTGCCGCAGGGTGTCCCCCTGGCGGTATTCCCGCAACTGGTGGAAATCCTGTCCCTCGCCACGGCGGCGTCGGCGGCGCACGCCCATCTGGGCCAGGCGGTGATCGGTGGCCAGCAGGGTGTAGCGGGAGACCGCGGCGAAGTTGGGATAGACGCGCACGGTCTGCGCCAGCGGCAGCCGGCTGTCCCGCTGCCACAGGCCGAAGGGGGAACGCTCGCGGATCTGCACCGGACCGAAGGCGTGCTCGCCACGGACCTCGGGGGTGACGAGGTAGGTCACGTCTGTGCGCCGGCCCGGCCGGAGGGTCACCCGGCGGGGCAGGTGGTCGGTGACCAGCGCCTGCGGGTGGTGGTCGTGGATCGCAATGGATACCGGGCGCTGGCCGCGCGGCTCCAGGCGCAGGTGGACCGGGGTGGCCACGCCCAGCGCCAGGGAGCCCGGCACCTGGCGCTCGACGCGAGGGCGGGGGGCGCGGTACAGCCGCCAGGCATCGAATCCCGCCAGCAGGGCCGCGAGGCCGGCGGCGGCCTGCCAGGCGCCGAGCAGGGCCGGTT
>JALVBM010000191.1 GCA_027010665.1 Chromatiales bacterium | reverse complement strand
GTTCGCCGACATCCGCCCGGACGATCCCGAATACGAGGCGGTGCAGAAGATCAAGCGCATCATCCTCGATCCGCAGGTGGACATGGTGCTCAACCTGCACGACGGCAGCGGCTTCTACCGGCCGCGACACCGGGATCACCTGCACGGGCCTCGCCGGTGGGGGCAGAGCGTGATCATCGATCAGGCCACCCTGTCCGGCCATCGCTACGGCGATCTGGCGGGGCTGGCCGCGCGGGTGCGGGATCACGTCAACGCCCGCGAAGGACAGGCCGAATACCGTTTCCACGTGCGCAACACCCGCACCCGCGAAGGCGATGCGGAAATGGAGAAGACCCTCACCTATTTCGCCATCCGCCACGGCAAGCCGGCCTTCGGCATCGAAGCCAGCAAGACCTTTCTCACCCACCGGCGTGCCTTCTATCATCTGCTGGCGGTGGAGGGTTTCATGCAGGCCCTGGGGATTGGCCACGAACGGTCCTTCACGCTCACCGTGGCCGAAGTGCGCCGGCGCATCGATGCCAACCTGCGGCTCGCCCTCTACGATGCGCGGGTGCTGCTCGACGTCAGCGGCGGCGCGCGGCCGCGGCTGGGCTATGTCCCCATGCGCCGCGACGGCCCATTGGAGTTCCGCGCCAGCAATCCGCTGCTGGCCATCGTCGGCGAGCGGGATCGCTACCGGGTGCGCTACGGCAACCGTCACGTGACCCTGCTCGAGCCCCAGTATTTCGAATTCGACGACAGCCTGGAGACCATCGCCCTCGACGTGGACGGCGAGCCCCGGACCGTCGCGCCGGGCACGGTGATCCGGGTCGGCGAATGGTTCCGGGTGCAGCCCCGGGCCGGCTACCGGGTCAACGTCATCGGCTTCCGGCGGGCGGGTCTGAGCGACGAGAGTGGCGTGACCATCCGTCATCAGGACATCGCCCGGCGCTTTTCGGTGGATCGCCGCGGCCGGCGCTTCCGGGTGGAGGTCTACCGGGCCGATCGCTTCTGCGGCATGGTGCTGGTGGAATTCGAGTCGCCCGCGGGCGTCTGAGCCGGCGGCGTCACAGCTCGAGATAGATGCCGTCGTCGCGCTCGATCACCGCGTAGGTCCGCACCGCCGTGTCGGCCGGCGGCTCCTGCGGTTCGCCGGTGCGCAGATCGAAACGGCTGCCGTGCAGGGGGCATTCCACGCAATGGCCCTTCAGAGCGCCGTTGTAGAGGGAGGCATCCTCGTGGGGGCAACGGTTGTCCATGGCGTACAGCCGGCCATCCACGTTGGCCAGCAGGATGTCCAGGCCATCGAGATGCAGGCGGCGCATCCGGTTCGGTTCGGGGCGGGCGTCGTCGGGAATTCTTTTCAGCATGATTTTCGGGGTTATTGGTGGAGAATCGGGGTCGCCGGGAGGCGGCCGGTATTGTATAATACCTGACTAATACAGACGGATATTTTTGGTGTCCGCACACCACCCGGAGGTAATCCCATGTCTGACAGCACCGCCCAGACGACCCAGGCCGCCGAGCCGACCCAGAGCGACATGAACGAACAGCAGCGCGCCGCGCTGGCCCGCGCCATCATGAACATTCTCGACCGCTGGGGGCTGTCGGCCGAGGAGCAGGTGCAACTGCTCAACCTGCCCGAAAACACGCCCAGCCGCATGCTGCGCCGTTTCCGCGACAACACCCCGTTCCCGGATACCCGGGAAGTCAACGAACGCCTTGAGCATATCATCGGCATCGCCGACGCCCTGCGCACCACCTATCCCCACTACCCGGCCATGGGCCTGATCTGGATGAAGCGCAAGAACAAGCGCTTCCAGCGCCGCGCCCCCATCCGCGTCATGGTCGAAGACGGCCTCGACGGCATCATCGCCGTCCGCTCCCACCTGGACTGCTCCTTCGACTGGTTCAATTCCTGAGCCGGGTTTTTCGGCTCGGTGGAAGGAACGCAGAGGGCGCGGAGAATCTTGTTTAAATTGTAGGAGCGGCGTCCTCGCCGCGATTGAACGGTGGCTGGTAGCTGGGGACAGGTAGCGGGTAAAAGCAGGGGCAGTCACATAACTCAACTACCCGCTACAGTCTCCGGGTATAGCCGCATCGCGGCGAGGGCGCCGCTCCTACACAACAACAACCAAATCCTCCGCGTCCTCTGCGTCTCCGCGATCTCTGCGTTATTTACAGTTTCCCTGCTCGAACCCTCACCGCCTTCTGCGCCGGGCATCGAACCCGACGACGCTCTTCACGATTTCCGTCCACGGCCAGTTCTCTGCCTCGCCCCAGGTGGCGCCGGCTTCGCGGGCGAGGCCGTCGATGTCTTCCACCCGCTCCGGTGAGCGTTCCGGATGCAGGCACTGCTGCACGCCGAGCATGCCGCCGATCTGGACCTTCATTTCCTTCGCGTGGGGCAGGGGCCCGGGGGCGTCGGTGATCTTCAGGGCGAAGAGGGCCTTGCGGCGCAGGACGGGGAGCAGGGCGGCGCAGCGCGCCTGGCCGGCGTCATCGGTGCAGGCGATGCCTTCGCGATCGGCCAGATGGAAGCGCTGCCCCAGGGCGCAGGTGGCGCGGCGGGAATTGATGGCCTTCTCGAACAGGCAGCGGCGGGGATTGATGCGCCGGTAGGCATCGCGGTATTCGTTCTCGTCCACGAAGGATCACTTCTCCCATTCGCGCACGACGGTGGGCTCGCGGAACTCGAGCAGTTTCTCCTCGGCCTCCAGCGGGTTCTCGGCAAAGATGATCTTGTAGGTGACGCCGGAACTGCCGTTCTCGCCCACGCGCTTGCCGCGCACGAAGGTCTTGGCTTCCTTGAAGTTGTCGAAGGTTTCGATCAGTTCGAGATCCTTCACCAGATCGGTGACGCCAGGCTGAATCTTGTAAATGTAGTAGGGCATGTTGGTGACTTCTCGGGTTGACGTGACGGCGGCAATGCCACCGTGAACGTTGGGGAAATTCAACTTCTTCGGGAAGGATTGAGCATAGCCCCTCGTTCCCTCCGGCTCAACCGTCCCGCTCTGTTATCCTTGCGCCCTACGGATACATGCAAGGGAGGAACCTGTCATTTCCGCGCCGATTCTGCTTTCCATCATCGAGCTGGGCGGCTATCCCGATTTCACGCCGCTCTACCGGCGTTGCGGTTTCGAGGTGGAGACCGCCACTTCCATGCGCAATGCCACGCGCCTGCTGAAGAAGCTCGTGCCGCAGGTGATCGTGGCCGAGTTCAACTACCAGTCCGATTTCCGGGATCGCACCTCCAGCCTGGAAACCCTGATGGCCGTGGTCCAGCGTCTGCCGCAGACCCGGGTGATCGTGTTCTACGAGGAAGAGTACCGGCACCAGCTCGAACGCCTGACCAGCCGTTTTCCCGTCCATGCCGAGCTGCCGTTTCCCGTCGACGAGGCGCGACTGGAGGTGGCGCTGCGGGCGGTGGTTGAAGCGTGAATACCGGTGAGAAAACCTCTTTAATCCGGGGCGATGGTCTTCTCGATATCCGGTCGGAAATGTCGGCCTGAAAGGCCGACCTACTTTTTTATGAGGCGGAGTTTCTCGGCCCGGCTCAGGCGCTTGATGGCCGCTTCGCGCCGGCTGGCCGCAGCGCGATCCTCGGCCGGTTCGGTATAGATCATCTGCACCGGCCGCCGGGCACGGGTGTAGCGGGCCGCGCCCCGCTCGCTGTTGTGTTCGGCAAGGCGGCGTTCGGGATCGGTGGTGATGCCGGTGTACAGGCTGCCGTCACGACAGCGCAGGATGTAGACGGTCCACTCAGGCATGTTCCGCCAGCGCGGCGTCCAGTTCCTCGAGCGCTTCCCGGGCGAATTCGCGCACTTCCCCGCTCTCGTCCTGCAGGCGGGCCTCGATGGGCGCCCGGGCCTCGGGCGAGCGGGTCAGGGCCAGATAGTGCACGGCGTCGCTGCGTAATGACTGGCGTTCGCTCTCGGCCAGCCGGGCCAGCTCCGGGACCAGCGGTGTGAGATCCGCCTTGTCGGCAAGGCCTTCGAGCAGGGCATCGACACCGATGCGGATCTTGATGTCGGTGTCCTCGTCCTCGAGCAGGGGAATGAGCGCCGGCAGCCATTGAGGGTGTTCGGCCAGGAAGTTTTCCATCGCCTCGAGCTGGCCTTCCTTGAGTTTCTCGGCCAGATAGCGGCTCATGCCCTCGACACTGCCGGCCTGTTCGGCCCACTCGCGCAGCTCGGCCGGCGAATGCAGGCCCTGCAGGGTGAAGGGGCCGAGCTGCAGCCAGGGCACCGAGCGCACCCCCTTCTCGCGGGCCACTTCCGGATGTTCGACGATGTTGGTGACCTGCAGGCGACCGATCTTGCCTTCCTTGATCAAATCGACAAGACCTTGCAGAACGACAGGGCAGTGGGCACAGCCGGTGGCGATGAGCAGTTCGGCGTCGGGGGGCGAGGTGTTTGCGTTCATGGTGGCATCCTGGCAGGCAGATGCCGGGAATTATGCATCAAACTGCACGCCAATGCCTTCGCCGTCCTCGCGTACCACCAGGCCGTCCACCATGGGTGCGCCTTCCTCCCCGCCCAGATCGTCGAGAAT
>JALVBM010000190.1 GCA_027010665.1 Chromatiales bacterium | reverse complement strand
AAGACGCTCAGCGCCCTCTGCGTCTCCGCGCCCTCCGCGTTCCTTCCACAACACTTTTTCGAAGCCTCATTTCTGTTGCCGCCGCGCCGACAGCCACGCCGCGAGCACCACCAGCGCCCCGCCGATCCACTCCGCCCGGGTCAGCGTCTCGTCGGTGAGCCACATGCTCGACACCGCGCCGGCCACGATTTCGAACAGCAGGATCACCGCCGAGCGTTTCACCGGCATGTGGGTCACGCCATAGACGACCGAAAGGGTCATCAGCACCAGCACGGTGGCACCGATCAGCAGCGCCCAGCCGACGGCCGGCACGGCGGCCGCCAGCGGCTCGCCGCGGAGCAGCAGCAGGATCGCCGCCAGGATGATCACCCCCAGCCAGCCCGCCACCGTCTTCACCTGCACCGAGACGTTCTGCAGATGCCGCACCACCACGTTGAGGGCGGCGAAGGCAAAGCCGGAGGACAGCGCCAGCCAGTCGGCCATGTCCTCGGGCCAGGGAAGGCCCAGCGACGGGTTCCAGAGCATGACCACGGCGCCGGCCACCGCCAGGCCGAGAATACCCACTGTCGGGGTATCGATGCGTTCGTGCAGGAAAAACCAGCCCAGCAGGGTGGCCCACAGCGGGGAGAGGTAGAACAGCAGCAGCACCCGCATCACCTCCCCTTCCAGCATCGCCAGCACGAAGGCGATGTTGGTCCAGCCGCTGCCCAGCGCCACCAGCAGCAGCCAGCCCGGCGCGCGGGCCCACTCGTCCATGCGGCCGCGCAACAGAAACGGCCAGGCCACCGCTGTCCCGGCGTACAACAGCAGGGAACTCCACAGGCCACTCAGGCCCTGATCCTCGAGCCAGCGCAGCGGGTACCAGAACACGCCCCACAGGGTGGCGGCAGTCAGCAGGCCGAGGACGGGCAGCAAGCGGGACGAAGGCATGATGGCGGCGAGGCTTGTCGTTGTTGGTTGGTGGCATTGTAACGGCATTGCCGGAGGTGGTCCTGCCGGGTGCCGGACGCGTATAATCCGCCGCTTCGTTCCCGGCGGACCCGACCATGAATCCGGATCTCGACAAGCTGCATCCCTATCCCTTCGAGAAGCTCCAGGCCCTCAAGGCCGGCGCCACGCCGCCCGCGGATCGTCCCCACATCGCCCTGTCCATCGGCGAGCCGCGCCAGGCCGCCCCGGCCTTCGTGCTCGACGTGCTGCGCGATGCCCTGGACGGCGCCGCCCGCTATCCGCTGACCCGGGGGGAAGGCGCCCTGCGCGAGGCCATCGCCGGCTGGCTGGCGCGGCGCTTCGCCCTGCCGGCCGGCGGCGTCGATCCCGAAACCCAGGTGCTGCCGGTAACCGGCACCCGCGAAGCCCTGTTCGCCTTCGCCCAGGCGGTGGTGGATCGGACCCGGGACGCCGCCGTGCTGCTGCCGAATCCCTTCTATCAGATCTACGAGGGCGCGGCCCTGCTGGCCGGTGCCGAGCCCGTCTATCTGAACACCGTGGCCGAAAACCGCTTCCTGCCCGATTTCGACTCCGTGCCGGAGGCAGTCTGGGACCGCTGCCAGCTCCTCTATCTGTGCTCGCCCGGCAATCCCACCGGGGCCGTGATCGACATCGACACCCTGCGCAAGGTGATGGAACTGGCCGAGCGGCACGACTTCGTCATCGCCGCCGACGAGTGCTACTCCGAGATCTACTTCGACGAGGAACACGCGCCCGTGGGCCTGCTGCAGGCCGCCGTCGCCGCCGGCAATCCCGAATTCCGCCGCTGCGTGGTCTTCCACAGCCTCTCCAAGCGCTCCAATCTGCCGGGCCTGCGCTCCGGTTTCGTGGCCGGCGATGCCGAGGTGCTGGCCCGCTTCCTGCGCTATCGCACCTATCACGGCTGCGCCATGCCCCTGCACCACCAGGCTGCCAGCGTCGCCGCCTGGGGCGACGAGGCCCATGTGGTCGAAAATCGTCAGCATTACCGCGAGCGCTTCGACGCCGTGCTCGAGATCCTGCAGCCGGTGTTGCCGGTGGAACGGCCCGAGGCGGGCTTCTATCTGTGGGCGCCCACCCCCGTCCCGGACACCGACTTCGCCCGCGACCTGTATGCCACGGAGAACGTGACCGTGCTGCCCGGCAGCTATCTCTCGCGGCCGACGCCCGCGGGCAATCCCGGCGCCGGCCGGGTGCGCATGGCCCTGGTGGCCGAACTCGACGAATGCGTGGAAGCGGCCCGACGCATTCGCCGCTTCACCGAAACCCTGTAAACCGACGAAGAAGAACCCGGCCGCAAGAGGCCGTATAATGCCGGCATCCTGCCGTCCAACCGGAGAATCCGTACATGAGCGACATTCAGAACATCATCGAAACCGCCTTCGAGAACCGCGCCGAGATCACTCCGCGCAGCGCCGACACCATCGTCCGCGAGGCCGTCACCGAGGCCCTGGAGATGCTGGACCGGGGCGAGGCCCGGGTGGCCGAGAAGCAGAACGGCGAATGGGTGGTCAACGAATGGCTGAAGAAGGCCGTGCTGCTGTCGTTCCGCATCAACGACAACAATTTCATGAAGGGCGGCTTCACCAACTACTTTGACAAGGTGCCCGCCAAGTACGCCGACTACAACTCCCGCGACTTCCGCAACGACAATGTGCGCGTGGTGCCGCCGGCCTCGGTGCGCAAGGGCGCCTACATCGCGCCCGGCGTGGTCCTGATGCCCTCCTACGTGAACATCGGCGCCTACGTGGATTCGGGCACCATGGTGGACACCTGGGCCACCGTCGGCTCCTGCGCCCAGATCGGCAAGAACGTCCATCTCTCCGGCGGCGTCGGCATCGGCGGCGTGCTCGAACCCCTGCAGGCCGCGCCCACCATCATCGAGGACAACTGCTTCATCGGTGCCCGTTCCGAGATCGTCGAGGGGGTGATCGTCGAGGAAGGCTCGGTGATCTCCATGGGCGTGTACATCGGCCAGAGCACCAAGATCTACGATCGCGAGACCGGTGAAATCCTCTACGGCCGCGTGCCCGCCGGCTCGGTGGTCGTCTCCGGCAACCTGCCCTCGAAGGATGGCAGCTACAGCCTCTACTGCGCCGTGATCGTCAAGAAGGTGGACGAGAAGACCCGCAGCAAGGTGGGCATCAACGAACTGCTGCGCGACATCTGAGCGTGATTGTCATCTACGGCATTCCCAACTGCGATACCGTGCGCAAGGCCCGCAAGTGGCTGGCGGACCACGGTATCGACTATCACTTCCACGACTTTCGCAAGGACGGCCTGGATCCGGCGGCCCTGCGCCGCTGGGCAAAGGCCGTCGGCTGGGAGACCCTGCTCAACCGACGCGGCCAGACCTGGCGCAAGCTCGATCCGGCCGTGCGCGAAGCCATGGGTGAAGACAGCGCCCTCGAATGGATGGCGAAGGAGCCGACCCTGATCAAACGGCCGGTGGTGGAGACAGGCGATGGCGTGCTCGTGGGCTTCGATCCCGCCGTCTGGGAGCAGACCTTCTCATGAGCGACACACTCGATCTGGCCCGCGAACTCATCGCCGCCCGCTCGGTGACGCCCGAGGACGCCGGCTGCCAGCTCACCCTGAGCAACCATCTCGCTCCGCTGGGCTTCGAACTCCATCCCCTGCATTTCGGCGAAGTTTCCAACCTCTGGGCCCGGCGCGGCAACACCGGCCCGCTGTTCGTGTTCGCCGGCCACACCGACGTGGTACCGAGCGGGCCCGAGAATGCCTGGACCCATCCGCCCTTCACGCCCACCGTCGCCGACGGCATGCTCTGGGGCCGCGGCGCCGCCGACATGAAGGGCTCGCTGGCGGCCATGATCACCGCCACCGAACGCTTCCTGGCCGCCCATCCCGAACCGCAGGGTTCCATCGGCTTTCTCATCACCTCCGACGAGGAAGGCCCGGCCGTGGACGGCACGGTGAAGGTGGTCGAGTGGCTGGAAGCGCGCAACGAGAAAATCGACTGGTGCCTGGTGGGCGAGCCCACCAGCAGCGAACGGCTCGGTGACACCATCAAGAACGGCCGGCGCGGCTCCCTGGGCGCCACCCTGGTGGTGCATGGCAGGCAGGGACACGTGGCCTACCCCCATCTGGCCGACAACCCCATCCACGCCTTCGCCCCTGCCCTGGCCGAACTGGTGGCACGGGAATGGGACAGGGGCAACGAACACTTTCCGCCCACCACCTTCCAGGTGAGCAACATCCGGGCGGGCACCGGCGCCACCAACGTGATCCCCGGCGAGCTGACGGTGCAGTTCAACTTCCGTTTCTCCACCGAAGTGACCGACGCGCAACTGCGCCAGGAAGTCGAAGCCCTGCTCCAGCGCCACGGCCTCGATTACACCATCGACTGGCAGCTCTCCGGCCAACCCTTCCTCACCCCGCAGGGCGAACTGGTGGACGCCGCCCGCGCCGCCGTGCGCGAGGTCTGCGGCTACGACACCGAACTGTCCACCTCCGGCGGCACATCCGACGGCCGCTTCATCGCCCCCACCGGCGCCCAGGTCATCGAACTGGGCCCCCTCAACGCCACCATCCACCAGGTGGACGAGCGCGT
>JALVBM010000189.1 GCA_027010665.1 Chromatiales bacterium | reverse complement strand
CGCGCCGCGCAGCGCCACCATCTGCAGCGGGCGCAACTGCATGGGCGGGTTGTCCCGGGCCAGTTTCGCCAGCAGGGCGCGGTTGCCGCCGCCGGCGGTGAACACCAGGCGGCGGGCGTCCAGTTCCCCTTCCGGCAAGCGGATGCGGCAGGTTTCGCCCGCCTCGAGTCGCAGCGCTTCCGGATCATAGCGGACCTGGGCCTCGCGGTGGGGGGCGGCAAGGGCCTCGAGCAGGGAGGCGACGTCCAGCACCGGCTCGTCGAGGCGATAGACCTGGCCGCGGAAGGCCGGATCGCGGAACAGGGCCGGATGGTCGGCCGCCTTCAACGGGGTCATGCGGCTGCGCATCAACCGGCTGGCGAAGAAGCCGGCCAGGCGGGAGGCGATGTCGCGGGTGGACCACAGATACTGGTGATCGGAGAGCAGCCGCACCTCGCGCAGATCCAGCTCGCCCTCGCCCTTCAGGCAGGCCCGCCAGCGCCCGGGCATGGCGGCCACCATCTGCGCCGCCTCGGAGACCTTGCCGGTGAGGGCATACTTGGTGCCGCCGTGGATGATGCCCTGGGCGTAACGGGTCTGGCCGGCGCCGATCCGGTCGGACTCGAACAGGGCGGCGCGGTAGCCGCGGTGGCGCAGCCGGGCGAGCAGCCACAGGCCGGCGATGCCGCCGCCGAAGATGGCCACGTCGAGAGGGGGGGTGTCGCTCATGGGTGGTCTGGCGGGGCGGATTTTTGGTGTAGCCCCTTACCCCGCCCCTCTCCCCGCGGGCGGGGAGAGGGGGCCCTTTGTTCAGGGGTGCTGGTGGGTTCAGCCTTCATCCTTCGTGCCTGCCTTGCCTTCGCGCTTGCGGATCTCGCCGATAATGCCGGTGGTGGAGACGCCGTCCACGTAGGTGAGTACCCGCACCTCGCCGCCGGCCTCGCGCACGCAGTCGCCGCCGGGGATTTTGTCCGGATCGTTGTCGCCGCCCTTGACCAGCAGATCCGGCAGCACCCGGCAAATGAGACGGGTGGGCGTGTCCTCGTCGAAGCCGACCACCCAGTCCACGCAGTCGAGCGCCGCCAGCACCCGCATGCGCCGCTCCTGGGTGTTGACCGGCCGCTCCGGCCCCTTGAGGCGGCGCACCGAGGCGTCGTCGTTGACGGCCACGATGAGCCGGTCGCCCAGGGCCGCGGCCTGCTCCAGGTAGGTGACGTGGCCGGCATGCAGGATGTCGAAGCAACCGTTGGTCATCACCACCGTCTCGCCGTGGGCCCTGGCCTCCTGGACCAGGGCTACCAGCCGATCCTCGTCGACGATGCCCTGCTCCACCTCGCTCTGCTCGCGCAGGGCGTGGCGCAGTTCGTCCACCGAGACCTTGGCGGTGCCCAGCTTGCCGACCACGATGCCGGCGGCGAGGTTGGACCAGGCGGTGGCATCGGCCAGCGGCTCGCCGGCGGCCAGGGCCGCGGCCAGCACCGAGATCACCGTGTCGCCGGCGCCGGTGACGTCGTACACCTCCCGCGCGTGGGTCGGCAGGTGCCGGGGCGGGTGGCCCTGCTGCAGCAGGGTCATGCCCTTCTCGCTGCGGGTGATGAGCAGGGCCTCGAGTTCCAGTTCCTCGCGCAGGCGCTCGCCCTTCTCGACGATGGCCTCGTCGCTGGGCGCGGCACCGACGATGGCCTCGAATTCGTGCAGGTTGGGGGTGATGAGCGTGGCGCCGCGATAGCGGCTGAAATCGCTGCCCTTGGGATCGACCAGCACCGGCACCCCTCGCTCGCGCGCCGCGCGGATGAAGTCCTGCACCTGGTTCAGGGTGCCCTTGCCGTAGTCGGAGAGCACCACGGCGCCGGCGCCCTGCAGGCGCTTTGCGAAATCGTTCAACAGGGGCCCGGCCGGCACGTCGAAAAAGCCGTCCTCGAAATCGAGACGGATGAGCTGCTGGTGACGGGAGAGCACCCGCAGCTTGGTGATGGTGGCGCTGTCCGGCACCCGGGCGAAATGCCAGGCCACGTCGTGATCGTCGAGGATCTTCGCCAGGGCCCCGGCCGCCTCGTCCTCGCCGGTGAACCCCAGCAGCTCGGCCCGGCCGCCCAGCGCGGCGATGTTCAGCGCCACGTTGCCGGCGCCGCCGGCGCGCTCCTCGGCGGTGTCCACGTGCACCACCGGCACCGGCGCCTCGGGCGAAATGCGCGAGGTGTCGCCGTGCCAGTAGCGATCCAGCATCAGATCGCCGACGACGAGGACGCGGGCGGTGGTGAAGTCGGGGAGTTGGGTTTTCATGGTGTCACGCAACCGGAACGCGGGATGGGTGCTCAAGTCTTGAGGATGACATGTCAGCCATGGACAGGGAATCTTCGTGTAGGAGCGGCGCCCTCGCCGCGAAATGAATGGTCATGGGTAGCTGTAGATGGGCGCTCTTTGGCAAATTCGTGTCCTGGTTGTCGTGCTGATACCCACAGGGCACACGAACCCGACCTACAGCCCGACTCGAGTCTTCTTAATCCTCGTCCTTCAGCACGTACAGGGCGCCGCAGTAGGGGCAGCGGGCTTCGCCGGTTTCCTCGATGGGCAGCCACACGCGCGGGTGGGAGTTCCACAGGGTCATGTCCGACATGGGGCAGTGCAGGGGCAGATCCGCGCGGGTGATTTCGTAGCGTTTGACCGCGTTGGCCTCGCGGGGTTTCTTCAGGGCAGCCTGGGCGTTCACGACGTCCTCCTTCCGTTGCGGGCGGTTATCCGTCCGTTTCCACGTAGTCCAGCCACTCACCATACCGCCCCAGGCGGCCGTGTACCAGATCGAAGTACTGGCTTTGCAGCATTTCGGTGATCGGGCCGCGGGTGCCGCTGCCGATGGCGCGGCCGTCCAGCTCGCGGATCGGGGTCACTTCGGCGGCGCTGCCGGTGAAGAAGGCCTCGTCGGCGATGTAGACCTCGTCGCGGGTGATGCGCTTCTCGCGGATTTCCAGGCCGTTGTCCCGGGCCAGGGCGAAGATGGTGTCGCGGGTGATGCCTTCCAGGGCCGAGGTGAGATCCGGCGTGTAGATCACCCCGTCGCGGACGATGAAGATGTTCTCGCCGCTGCCCTCGGCCACAAAGCCGTCGACGTCCAGCAGCAGGGCCTCGTCGTAGCCGTCGCGGATCGCCTCCTGCAGGGCCAGCATGGAGTTGATGTAGTTACCGTTGGACTTGGCCTTGCACATGGTGATGTTGACGTGATGGCGGGTGAAGGAGGAGGTCTTGATGCGGATCCCCTTCTCCAGCCCCTCCTCGCCCAGATAGCTGCCCCATGCCCAGGCGGCGATCATCACGTGCACGCGCAGATTGTCGGCCCTCAGGCCCATGCCCTCGGAGCCGTAGAAGCACATGGGGCGGATGTAGGCCGATTCCAGGCCGTTGTCCCGCACCACCTGCTTCTGGGCGGCGTTGAGGGTGGCCTTGTCGAAGGGCATGGGCATGCCGAGAATGTGGGCCGAGCGGAACAGCCGGTCGGTGTGGGCCTGCAGGCGAAAGATGGCCGTGCCCTGCTCGGCCTTGTAGGCGCGCAGGCCCTCGAACACCCCCATGCCGTAGTGCAGGGTATGGGTGAGCACGTGGACCTTCGCCTCGCGCCAGGGGACCAGTTCGCCATCCAGCCAGATGACGCCGTCTCGATCGGCCATGGTGGACATGCCGGAATACTCCTTCACCAGAATTCGTTGGAAAAACGCGCGTTTGGGCACGACAAGCGCGGTATTCTATCAAATCGGGGAAGCGGGTTTGGGAAGTCTGGAAATGTTTGTAATTTTGCCCGCCTCGGCCCTCGTCACCCGGCCTCGTCCCCGATGATCCGAGCCCAGATTTCCCTGACCGCCGCACGCTCGGCGGCAAAACGCTCGGCAGGAACCCGTGCGGGGGCTTCCTGCAGGGCCAGTTCGTGGGCCGCGTCGCGGAAGGCCCGGTAGGCATCGGCCAGGCGGCGGGCCTCGTCCGGCGTGAAGACGCCTGCCCTGCCCAGGCTCTCGAGCAGGCGGACGTTGTCGGTCCACTCGAGCAGTTCCGGGTGGGCGTGGGCATGGGCGAGCATGCCGTACTGGACCAGGAATTCGATGTCCACCATGCCACCCGCGCCCTGCTTGAGGTCGAAATGCCTGGCATCCGACTTGTCCAGCGCCTTGCGCATGCGTTGGCGCATGTCGCGGATTTCGCGCCGGACTTCCGCCGGATCGCGTGGTCGACCGAGGATTTCCCGGCGGATGGCCTCGAAACCCTCGCGGATGGCCGGATCGCCGGCCACCGGCCGGGCCCGGACCAGGGCCTGATGCTCCCACAGCCAGGCCTTGTCCTCCTGATAGGCGCGGAAGGCCGAGAGGCTGGAGACCAGCATCCCGGAGGCCCCGTCGGGCCGCAGGCGCATGTCCACCTCGTAGAGCAGGCCCGCGGAGGTATAGGCGGTGAGGACATGGATCAGTCGCTGGCCGAGACGGGCATAGAACACGGGCAGGGCCAGCGGGGCCGGCCCGCTGGTCTCGACATTCGGATCCTCGCCGCCGTGCAGGAACACCAGATCCAGATCGGATCCGTAGCCCAGTTCGTAGC
>JALVBM010000188.1 GCA_027010665.1 Chromatiales bacterium | reverse complement strand
TGCGGCGCAGTGCCCGGCGCGAGATCGAAACGCGCACGGAGCAGATCCTGCGCGGGGTCGAAATCGCCGATCTGTGGCGGGATCCGCAGAGCGGCGAGTACCACGCCCTGGCCGTGCTCGACCGCATGCAGGCCGCCGCCGGGCTGCGTGAGTTCATCGCCGACCGGGACGCCGCCACGGCCCGCGAAATCGCCCTTGCCCGCGACGCGGCCGATCCGCTCACCGCCGCCCGCCATGCCACCCGGGCCGTGACCCTGCAGGTGGCCCGGGAGGAAGCGCAGCGGCTGTTGAAAGTGGTCGATCCGTCCGGCCTGGGCGAGCCGTCACGCTGGCAACTCGAGGTGCTGCGCAGCGATCGGGACGCCCTGCTCGCCCGGGTTCGCATCCGCACGCAGGTGGTGGCCGATCCCGTCGGCGATCTGGAACCCCTGCTGGCCGGCGCCGTGGCGGACGCCGGCTTCGCCGCCACCCATGACGTGGCCGGCTATCTCCTGCGGGCGCGCCTCGAACTCACGCCCCTGATCGACGAGCAGGGTTGGCACTGGTATCGCGGCAGCCTGCAGCTCGAACTGCTCGAGCTGCCCGATCGCCAGCCCCGGGGCTCGGTACGCTGGCCCGTCAAGGTCTCGGCCCGGGATGCGGGCACGGCCCGCCAGCGTGTGCTGGACGAGATCGGCAGGCGCCTGCAGCAGGACTTGCGGCGCACGCTGATCGCGTTCTGACCCGGCTTCGTCGCGGTTTCGTCTTCAGGCGGACACGTCGCGGTCTTCGGCGTGCCGTGAGCGGATGACGATGGCCCGGGGCTCGACGATACAGGCCTCGCGGCACAGGCCACAGCCGACACACCGGCTCGCCTCGATGCGCGGCTTCTCCTGTTCCCAGATCATGGCGCCCGGCACCGGGCAGACACCCCGGCAGGCACCGCATTCGGGCCCGCTGTAGGGGAGGCAGGCGGTCGTATCCAGGCGCGCCCGGGCCAGCATCGGCAGAGGCGGCGCGGCGCCCTCCGCCGCCGGCTCGGGTTCGGCAGGCCGGGCCAGCGCCCCCGTCTCGCAGGCCGCGACGCAGGGCCAGTCGCTGCACAGATGACAGCCGCGGGTCTGCAGATCCAGGGCCGGGGTGCCGGCCACCTGCACGCCCAGGCGGGCCGCCAGCGGAAAGACCACCTGATGGGGGCACGCGCTGATGCACTCGCCGCAGCGGGTGCAGGCCAGCAGGAACTCCAGCTCGGGTATCGCGAAGGGGGGCCGGATCCAGCGGCTCGCCTGCCGGGCCGCCCGGGCATCGGCCTGTTTCACCACCTGTTCGCCGCCCTTGCGCAGGGCCTGACGGAAGAAGGCGCGCCGCGTCGGATCCATGGCTACATCCGCATGATCATGGGCTGCATCAGCAGCCACAGGTTGAACAGGGTCACAGCGACGATGAACAACAGCATGGGGATCAGGTGGCGGGTGTGCAGGTTCCCTTCACCCGCGATCCGCAGCAACCGCTGACGCAGGATCCGCACCGCCAGCCAGAATCCGAAAATCAGCAGGCCTGCCTGCAGGGCGAACAGCACCTCCTGATGCAGCAGGGGCTGCAGGTGACGCAACTGCATTTCCGCCTCGCTCAAAGGCTGGGCGCCGATGCCCAGGGGGTTGCGCAGGACGCTGCCGGCGCCCTGTCCCTCGCGCACCAGGTGATTGACGTTGTGGGCGAGGTGATAGGCGAACGCCAGCGGCAGGCCGGCCAGGGCGAGCTGGGCGAAAAGCCGCCGGTAGGGCCAGGCGCGCCCCAGCGACCGCCAGGTGGCCCACACGGCGAGCGCGAACAGGGCCGCCGGCACGGCGAGGCTGCCGGCCATGCCGATGGTGAAGCTTCCCAGCAACTGGCCGGAGTCGCCGATCAGCCGGCCCAGGCTGCGCATCCACGGTTCCCAGAAGGGGAGCATGGTCAGGCCGTGGAAGCTGGTCAGAGCCACCAGGCCGAGAATGAACCAGGCCCCGTCCCAGCTCGGGCGTGCCGTGTGCATGGCTTCCTCGCCCGTGGGCCGTGTGCTCCAGGCCACGTTCTGCTCGGGGCAGGACTGGCTGCAGGCGCCGCAGGAGGTGCAATAGGTGTTCTCGCGCAGCCGCCCCATGACCAGATGGGTGGGACAGGGCTCGACCGTGTCCGTGCCGTGATAGCACTCCAGCGTCCGGCAGCGCGCGCAGATGGCCGGATCGATGGGCCGCAGGGCGATGGGCGCCAGTTGCGAATAGACGCCGAGGGTCCGGCCCACCGAACAGAAGTAGCGGCAGAAGGCCTTGCGTTCGAACACCGCCAGGGAGAGGGTCGCGAGCACCAGAATCACCAGGGCGAGGATGGCCGTCAGATAGGGACTGGCGGTAATCCCCAGCCCCAGCTCCAGCCAGGTCAGAGCGATGAACATCCACCAGGCGGGCCAGACGTTGCGGATCGCGCGCGGCACGCGCAGATTCAGGGACACCGTGGCCGGCCCCCGTCCCCACAGGCGGCGACGCACCAGCCAGGTGGCCAGGGCATCCCACGGGCAGATGGCGCACCAGGCCGAACCGACGAAATAGACCGAGATGATGAGCCCGGTCCACCACAGGGACCAGGTGAGCACCGTGGCGACGTTGCGCGCCGGAAACGGGGTGCCGAACAGGCCGGCGTAGATCACCAGCAGGAACACGGCGGCGGTGAACAGGCGCAGGCCCACCAGCAGCCCGGGCCGGCGCACGGCCTGCCGCAGCCAGGGACCGACGATCGGCCAGGCCGCCAGGCTCGGCCCGCCGGCCGGCTGCCCGGCCCGCCGGGGCTGCCGGAACAGCCAGACGACCACTGCCAGCATCGCCCCCAGCACCAGCGCCACCCAGATCGCCGGCAGGCCGGGATGGGCCATCATGCCCGGTGACTGGCAGACCAGTTGCTGCAGGACGTCGGGGGGCAGGGCGGCCATGGGCTAGGCGTCGTCGGCGGCGTGGTAGTCGCGGGTCTTGAGGCGCTGCAGGCGCCTGCGTTGCAGCAGGTTGACGCCGAACAGCCCCAGCAGGATGACGGCCACGGCGATGCCGATGGGCCCCACGGACGACACCTCGCCGATCTGCAGCGGAAAGTCGATGCGATAGGGCTCGCCGCCGGCAGTGAACTCGGCAGTGATGATGTACTTGCCGTTCTCGCGGAACACGAAGCCCTGGCGGTAGACGTTGTCGTCGGGCTGCTGGACGCCGAGCACTTCCACCTCGTCGCTGAACCAGCTGTCGTTGCGTACCTTGAAGGTAACGTCGACGGTCAGGGGCGCATCGTCGTCGAGGCGGGTGGCATAGAGGTTGATGCGGCCCGGCTCGTTGGGCCGGGGGAAGGCCGGAAACACCATGTAGGTGACGAAGTAGTCGCCGATCTGGGTCTCGACCTGCATGCTGGGCGGGGTATTGGAATCTTCGTTGAGGCTGTAGGCCGGACGGCCGAGCACATGATGGGCCATGGCCGGCGTTCCCAGCAGCAGAACCAGCAGACCGGTCAACAGCAAGCGGTACGTCATGTTCGCCTCTCCTGCGGATTTCACACGCGATGTTTCATGACCGTGCCTTCCGAGCGGGCCACGATGCGGATGGGCAGGCTGGGATGCGGGCACACTTCCACGCACAGGCCGCAGCCCACGCACCCCGGCTGCACCACGGGCTGGTACTGGTTCCACATGCGGAAGCGGATGGCCCGCTCGCCCAGGGGGCAGATCCCCACACAGGCACCGCAGATACCCCGATCCACCCAGGGATAACAGGCCGTGCGATCGATCTGGGCAATGCCCATGTCGACCTTCTCCCGCGGCCGTTCGGTGAGTGCCTCGGTGGGACAGACCGCCATGCACTTGCCGCACAGGATGCAGCCCTTGATTTCGGGATCGATGTAGGGCGTATTGGCCTGATCGCCCCCATCGCGCCCGTGAAAGCGGATGCAGCGCGGCGGACAGACCTCGCCGCACAGGCCGCAGCCGATGCAGGCGGCGACAAAGGCCGCATCGTCCTTCAACGCGCCGGGTGGACGCAGACGCTGCCAGGGCGGCGCCGGCTCCGCCGGCGTCGGTGCAAGCAGTCGCGCCAGACCGTAGGGGATGGTCGCGCCGCCTCCCAGTGCGATGGCGGCGAGTGTCCGTTGCAGGAACCGGCGGCGGCTCATGCGGCCTCCCGTCCCCCGCCCTGCTGCTTGCGGTACAGGCGGCCCAGATGACCAGGCCCCTGATCGGGCTGATCACGGAAACGGATGCGGAAGGTCATCGCCTCGGTGGGGCAGACGGCCATGCAGGCCGTGCAGTTGTTGCACTCCTGGCCGAAGCCGTCCCGCAAGGGGTCGAGCCCGAACTCGCACACGGCATTGCACTTGGCGCAGTCGTTGCAGTTCTCGACGATGCGCTGGATCCGCAACAGGCGGTACCGCCCCAGCAGCGAATAGAGGGCGCCGCCCGGACACAGATAGCGACAGAAACCCCGACGCGCCACCAGCAGATCGAACAGCAGGGTGATCACGAAGAACACGCTGCCGGCCCCGAAGCCGCCCAGGGCCACGGCATAAAAGATTTCCCGGCCGATGATGGCCGGCGGATAGATGGCCGCCACCAGCACGGCGCCGGTGGCCGCCGAGAGCACCAGCCCGAGTCCCAGCACCAGGTACTTGATGCGCCGGTCGAAACGCCGCCGGCCGGTGCGCAGGCCCAGGCGCCGCAGCCACACGGCCAGGTTGGTGTTCAGCTCGTAGAGAAAGGTGGCCGGACAGATCCAGCCGCAGTAGAACCGCCCGAACAGCACCGTCAGCAGCACCGGGATCAGCGCCGTGAGCACCAGGGGCCACCACACCTCGAGCGCCGCGGCCATCTGGCCGACCACGGCCAGGGGATCGGTGAGCTGCAGCCCCCAGAAGGTGCCGGACCAGGTGTTGCCCTTGATGGCGTCGAGATCCTCGGCCGGATCGTCGGTCAGGGGGGCGGTCAGCGTCTCGACGAGGTCATAGAGCCGTTTCTCGTCGGGCGCCAGCAGATCGTAGGCATGGGCCGCCACATAGGTCTGGTAGACGTACACGAAGGGCAGCGCGACCAGCATCGTGAACACCAGCGACAGCACGACCCAGCGCAACTTGTTCAGATGGCGCCAGAGAAAGAACCACCGATTCGCTTTCTGATTCATTCAACCATAATCCGGAATGATGCGGATCGCCTGCGGCATCTGGATACAGGATCGTTCACAGAGGCCACAGCCGACACACTGTTCGGTCACATGGGGCTGCTCGAGCAGGCCCACCCGGATCGCCACATCCTGCAACGGACAGGCCCGGTAGCACACGCCACAGGTCTTGCCCTGGTAGGAGAGGCACAGCCGCTTGTCCACGTGCGCCCGCCCCATGCGCACCCCGGCCAGGATGTCTTCCGCGGTGCGGGGAATCGGCCGGATGGCGTCGGTGGGGCACACCTCGCCGCATTTCATGCACAGGATGCAGCCCTTTTCCCGCGGGATGATGTAGGGCGTATCCAGGGAGGTAAGGCCGTTTTCCAGGCCGAAATAGCTGATGCAGCGGTTGGGGCAGATTTCTCCACACTGACCGCAGCGGATGCAGCGGCTGACGAAGTCCGCCTCGTTCAGCGCCCCGGGCGGGCGCAGATAACGCAGGGAAGGCCGCCGGCGGGCCGCGGTGCCCGGCCCGGCAACGCTCGCCGCGGCAGCCGCCGCGAGAGACTGGATGAAGGTTCGACGTTGCATAGACCACTTCAGTATAGCGTGGGCGCACCCCACGCCGGGGCGACACCAGGCAGACGGTGGGCACGGAAACGGCCATGACCGCTTCCGTGCCCTAACCGCTCAGATCTTCTCGATGCGGGCGGCCGATTTCTTGAAGTCCACCTGGCCGGAGACCGGATCCCAGACCCGGCTGGTGACGCGGTTGGCCAGCCACTTGTTCTTCTCCGGCACGGCGCTGTCGGCCACCGACAGGTTCCACGGTCCGAACATGTAGCCCCGCGGCACGTTGTTGCGCGCCGGCTTGACCAGGCTGTTGGTGCCCACCTGGGCCCGGGCTTCCAGCGAACCGCGCCGGGTCACGATGCGCACCTTGTCGCCGTCCTTGATGCCCAGTTCCCTGGCGTCCTCCGGATGGATCTCCACGTACATCTCCGGCACCAGGCGCCGGGTGGTGGGACTGCGGTTGGACTTGGCGGTGTGGAAGTGCTCGTAGACCACGCCCAGGCCGAACCAGTAGGGATACTTGTCCTTGGGGATCTTCGACCAGTGGCGGCCGCGATACTGCTCGTCGGGCAGATCCGGCGTCAGGCCCTTGTCGCGCGCCAGCTTGATGAGATCCATGTGGTCGATGGTGTAGAGCCCCTTCTTGACCCCGAACTCCATCAGCTTGCGGGTGATCCGCTCCCGGTCACTGTAGTCCTGCTGGCACAGTTTCATGTGCACCTTGCCATCCTTGGTGCGGAAGTAGCCATAGGGTTTGTTCTTCCACACTCCCTCCTGCATCATGTAACGACGCTTGGAACCCCCGTTCTTGGCGATCTCGTAGGTGGGCGCCGGCCACTGGATGCCCCGCAGGCGCCGCAACTGCTCGTAGGGGGAGATCCCGTCGAGCTTCTCCACCTCGAGGATGCCGGTCAGATCGGCATCGGTGCCGGCCGAGGCCCGGCACATGTCACGGAAGATCTCTTCCGTGTCGATGAAGCCGTTCTTGTCCTTCTTCCAGGGGAAGATCTTGTCGCCGTCCATGCCCAGCAGGTTGGCGATCTCCCGGCCCTTGTCCACCACCATGTCCAGATCCGGGATGCAGCCCTTGGGCGGCAGGGCCGCCTGTTCGCAGATGTTGATGCGCCGTTCCGAGCTGATGTACACGCCGTTGACCTCGCCCCAGGTGGCGGCCGGGAAGATTACGTCGGCGTACAGGTTGTTGGGCGCATGGCGGTAGATCTCCTGCACCACGTTGAAGGTTTTCGACAGGGCCGGCCGCACCAGGTTTTCCTGGTCGGGCAGGTCGATGTGCGTGGCATAGACCAGGAACATGGCCTTCACGTCGCCCTTGAGCGCCCGCTCCATCATGCCCACGGCCATGCCGGGGTTGGAGGAATTGAGGGCGTTCTTGAGGTTGGCTTCCGGCACCCGCCAGTGCCTGGCCATGTGCTTCAGGTGCTTGATGTTGGACAGTGGCTCGTTGAACGGCAACCGGCCGGTGAGACCACCGGTGAAGCGCTCGCCCATGGCGTTGGGCTGGCCGGTCATGGAGAACGGTCCGCAGCCCGGCTTGGCCAGGTTGCCGGTCAGGGTCAGCAGGTTGACGATGGAAATCACGTTGTGCTGGCCGTGAATGTGCTGGTTGTAGCCGATGCCCCACATGATGATCACGCCGCCATACCCCTGGCCACTGTGCTTGCCCTTGCTGCGGGCCAGGCGCTTGCGGGTGGCGTCGGCGAACATGGCGGCCACCCGGCGGATCAACGCCGGCGAGACATCGTGGTTCGGCCCGCCCATGCGATCCTGCACCTGCTCCGGGCTGTAGTGCTTGAGCACGCCGTCCACGTATTCCTTCCAGCCGGTGGTGTGCTGCTTCATGAACTCCCAGTCGATGACGTCCTTGTGCTCCTTGAGCAGCACGTGGGCGATGGCATTGAGGAAGCTGATGTCGCCATTGAGGATCGGCACGTGCACCGAGTTCTTGGGATTGATGTCCTCATAGCCCATCACCGTCCCGGTGCGGCGCGGATCGACCACCACGGTGGGAATGTCGTTCTTCTTCTTGTGATCGGCCGCGCGCCAGAAGATGATCGGGTGGGACTCGCGGGCATTGTGCCCGAAGTGCATGATCATGTCGCACAGCTCGATGTCTTCATAGGCCAGCGGCGGGGTGTCCGACCCGAGGGTGGCGAAATAGCCGGTGACCGCCGAGGTCATGCACATGCGCGCGTTGGCCTCGATGGTGTTGGAACCCAGCACCCCTTTCATGAACAGGTTTTCGAGGTACTGCCCCTCCACCGTGAGCTGACCCGAGCCATACAGGCCGATGGAGTTGCCGCCGTATTTCTTGGCGAAATGGGCAATCTTGTGGGCCACCATCTCGGAGGCCTCCTTGTAGGGCACCCGCACGAAGTGCTTGTCGTCGAACGAACCCTTGGTCTTGGTGACGTATTCCAGATCGCCGTGCCCGGGCTTGTTCCATTCCTCCCATACGTCCTTGCGCACGTAGGCATCGCCCTCCATGCGGTCCACATAGATGGGTTCGGCCGCGGTGAGGCCCTTGATGCATTGCAGGCCGCGGTTGGTGGGATGATCCTTGTCCGGGCGCATGGACACGATCTTGCCGTTCTCCACCTGGATGACGGTGCCACAACCCACCCCGCAGTAGGGACACTGGGCCAGGGCCGTGGTCCGGGTGGCGGAGTCGGCTTCCCGGGCCGGCGCGGCCTCGAGCTCGGGGTTGGCGCCCACCATCAGGCTGGCCCCGGTGGCCGACCCCGTGATGAAGGCACTGCCCTTGAGAAAGTTACGCCGTGAAATCTTGAAACGCTTCATGGTGGTTCTCCTGGCTGGATTCGTTATTTTTTCGGCAAGGTGCGCATGTAGACGATGATGTCGTCGATCTCCTGATCCGACAGGTTGGCCAAACCGTCCGGACCGGAGAAGCCGCGCATCCGGGTATTCGAGCGGCCATGCTTGATGGTTTCGCGAATGAAACCGTCGGACGCCTTGCTCAGGAAGCCCGGCTTGCCGATGGCCGTGCCGGTACCGCCGGCTTCGTAGCCGTCGCCATTTCTGCCGTGGCAGGTGGCACAGATGTCGTCGAACCAGGTCTTGCCGAGGCGCGGATCGCCATGGGCGGCCGGCTGGGCATCCACTTCCGCCGAGCGGTTGGGGACCTTGGCCAGCGAACGCAGGTAGGCCACGATGGCCTTGATCTTCTTGCGACCAAGATGGCCGAACGGCGGCATGCCGGTGCCAACCCGGCCGTCGCGGATGGTGCCTTCGAGGAACTTGTCCGAGGCGATGCTCAGCAGCTCGGGATTGCTCAGCGATGGTGCAAACCCCGGCTTGCCGACCGCATCGGGCTGATGACAGACCGCGCAGTTCTGGTTGAACAGGCGCTTGCCCTCCTCGATTTGCTTGTCGCTTGCGGCCTGCACCGACATGGACAACAGGCTTGCCGCCATGAGCGTGCCGTACCGCACCGCCCATTTCTTCATGATGCCTGGCATGGGATCCCCCTTTATCAGTCGTGCCAAGTTTGTTCGCAGTGAAGTGATACGGATCGTCTCGAACACGCCTCGTCGGCACGGGTCGATCCGGTCGCCGTTGCGTCGGGCTCGGTTCCTGTCGATGGTCGCGAAGGATTCCGCTTCGACTGCCGGCCGACGTCGACCGTTCCCCCCGGTGCGGACGACACGCCCGCCGGACTGACGAACCTGACGCAAACGACTGGAGAAAGACCTTATGAAAAACACGACATGTCGTTGTTGACCTGGATCAAGTCAACGACTGTCAGCATGGCGACATATGCATTAGTAATTTATTATTTACTAATTTTTGTTCTCTTGATTCTTCTTCCCGTGGATTCTCTCCAGGCGCGGCGCGGGATAACCCACAGAAGACAACCCGCCAATCCCGATCGGGTTGCAACCAGAACAGTTTCATTCCCAGCCATCGTCTTCGGGCGGGCGGGCCATGTCTTCATGACATTCGTAACAGGGGCGCCCCTCCCGCTCGAACCGTTCGTGTTCCTGTTCGAGAAAGGCCTCCGGCAAGGCATGCGCGATGCCCTTGTGGCAATCGATACAGGTCTGGCCCGTCCGGCGCGCCTGTTCATGCCGCTGCCTGGCGACCCGTCGCTGATCCACCAGCGCCATGGCCTCGGCATCGTGACAGTTGCGACATTCACGGGAATCGGTCGCCTGCATGGCCTGCCAGACCTTCCTGGCCAGAATCAGGCGGCGGGCCTCGAACTTCTCCGGCGTGTCGATGCTGCCGGTGAGCTTGTGGAAGAGTTCGGCGCTGGCCTGGATCTTGCGCAATACCATCGGTCCCCAGGCACGGGGGACATGACAGTCCGGGCAGGTGGCCCGCACTCCGCTGGGGTTGCGAAAGTGTCGTGAACGCTGATATTCGGGATAGATGTTGTCACGCATTTCGTGACAGCCCAGACAGAAGGCCAGCGAGTTGGTGGCCTCGAGCACCGTGTTGAATCCGCCCCACAACACCACCCCGGCCAGCATCAGCACCACCCCCGTACAGAACCCGATACCATGCAGCCGGCACCGTTCGCGCCGGCCACGGGTTCCCTTTTCCGCTTCGCCCATGATGGCTCCTGCAATCCAACCTGCCGGCATTATACAAATTCATGGACAAAAGATACGGGATTACCGGCAACGACGCACAGCGGTACAGGGGAACAATGTCAGGCAACTGCAGTGGAGAGCCGGGTTGTCCGGCTTCCCGGAAAAACAACGCCCGCCCGGTTTGCCCGGGCGGGCGCGGAAAAGCAGGAATGATTCCCGGAAGGGAATCAGACAGGCTGCACGCTGGTCGCCTGCATGCCCTTGGGGCCCTTTTCGGCTTCGTAGGTGACCGCCTGACCCTCGTTCAGGGTCTTGTAACCGCTGGTCTGAATCGCCGAGTAGTGCACGAAGACGTCTTCGCTGCCATCCTCCGGTGCGATGAAACCGAAACCCTTGGAATTGTTGAACCACTTGACTGTGCCGTTGAGCATCTCTCCGCCCTCTTGTCTTGCTAGTTGTTTTGGAAGTGTTGCGTTACTGCTTTCCAATTAGGGGAAGTTGCACAGGAGTCCAGCCGAACTTCTCGAACTTGCCACTGCTTGAAAAACAATACCACCTTGAGTATAGCCAAACTCCCTGACGAATAAAGGGCGGGGTGACAGACGAATGCCGGCGTCAGAAATGGCATCGGCGCAGCGCTTTTCGCGGGGGTGCGACCGGAAGCAATCCTGGCACGAACACACGGGTTGCCCGTGTGTTGGCTCTCAAATGCCTGATCACAGGGAAGAAATTCGGGATGATACGATCGGGAACGTCACCCGCATCCCGGCCGTTTGATTGCGGGATATACGAAAAATGACTGATACCGATCGGTGCGCGACGGCGGGTTCGGGGAAATCGCGGATGTTCCGCGGACCGCTGCGGTCCGCGGATTCGGACACCCTTCAGGTCTCGCGGTAGAGCTTGCCGCCGCTGTTGCGAAACTCCTCGGCCTTCTCGGCCAGGCCCTTCTGCAGCACCTCGTCCAGCGCCACTTCCTGCTCGGCGGCGTACTCGCGCACCTCCTGGGTGATCTTCATGGAGCAGAAGTTGGGTCCGCACATGGAGCAGAAGTGGGCCACCTTGTGGGCCTGCTTGGGCAGGGTCTCGTCGTGGTATTCGCGCGCGCGATCCGGATCGAGACCGATGTTGAACTGATCCTCCCAGCGGAACTCGAAGCGCGCCTTGGACATGGCGTTGTCGCGGATCTGGGCGCCGGGATGACCCTTGGCCAGATCGGCGGCGTGGGCGGCCAGCTTGTAGGTGATGATGCCTTCCTTCACGTCGTCGCGGTTGGGCAGCCCCAGGTGCTCCTTGGGGGTGACGTAGCAGAGCATGGCGGTGCCGTACCAGCCGATCATGGCGGCGCCGATGGCCGAGGTGATGTGGTCGTAGCCCGGCGCGATGTCGGTGACCAGCGGACCGAGGGTGTAGAAGGGCGCTTCCTTGCACAGGGCCAGCTGCTTGTCCATGTTTTCCTTGATCAGGTGCATGGGCACGTGGCCCGGGCCCTCAATCATGGTCTGCACGTCGTGCTTCCACGCGATCTCGGTCAGCTCGCCCAGGGTTTCCAGCTCGGCGAACTGGGCCGCGTCGTTGGCGTCGGCGATGGAGCCGGGGCGCAGGCCGTCCCCAAGGGAGAAGGCCACGTCGTAGGCCTTCATGATTTCGCAGATTTCCTCGAAGTGGGTGTAGAGGAAGCTCTCCTGGTGATGGGCCAGGCACCACTTGGCCATGATCGAGCCGCCGCGGGAGACGATGCCGGTGACGCGGTTGGCGGTCAGCGGGATGTGGGCCAGGCGCACGCCGGCGTGGATGGTGAAATAGTCCACGCCCTGCTCGGCCTGCTCGATGAGGGTATCGCGGAACAGCGCCCAGGTGAGTTCCTCGGCCTTGCCGTCCACCTTCTCCAGCGCCTGGTAGATGGGCACGGTGCCGATGGGCACCGGCGAATTGCGGATGATCCACTCGCGGGTCTCGTGGATGTTGCGGCCGGTGGACAGATCCATGATGGTGTCGGAGCCCCAGCGGATCCCCCAGGTCATCTTGTCCACTTCCTCCTCGATGGAGGAGGTCACCGCCGAGTTGCCCAGGTTGCCGTTGATCTTCACCAGGAAGTTGCGGCCGATAATCATTGGCTCCAGTTCGGGGTGGTTAATGTTGGCGGGGATGATGGCCCGGCCGCGGGCCACCTCGTCGCGCACGAATTCGGGGGTGATGGCCTCGGGCAGGCTGGCACCAAAACTCTGGCCCGGGTGCTGCTGGGCCAGGTAGTCGCGGTACAGCTCCAGGCGCAGGTTCTCGCGAATCGCCACATATTCCATCTCGGGGGTGACGATGCCCTGGCGGGCATAGTGCATCTGGGTGACGTTGGCGCCGGCCTTCGCCCGCCGCGGCTGGCGGCGGTGATGGGGGAAGCGCAGATGTTCCAGCGCCGGATCGGCGGCCCGGCGGCGGCCGTATTCGGAGGTCTGATCCGGGAGCACTTCGGTGTCGCCCCGCTCTTCGATCCAGGCGCTGCGCACGTCCGGCAGGCCCTTGCGGATGTCGATGGTCACCTCCGGATCGGTATAGGGGCCGGAGGTGTCATAGACGGTCAGCGGTGGATTCTTTTCAGGGCCCTGGGCGGTCTGGGTGTCGGACAGGGTAATTTCGCGCATGGGCACACGGATGTCGGGGCGGCTGCCCTGCACGTAGATCTTGCGGGAATTGGGAAACGGCTGGATCGACGCCTCGTTGATGCGGGCGTTCTCGCTCAGGAAATCGTCGGGGTTCGCGCTCATGGTCGGGTCCTGGGTTCGGGGCGGACGGCGCGAGGGGAAGGGAGAAGGCACGGATTCGATGTGGATAACCGCAGTCCCTACGCCGGTATGAGCCGGATCAGGTTCCAAGGGTCTCTCTCAGCCGGTCGCCGGCACCCCTCGCAGTCGAGTCGTACACCTTAATGGAGGGGT
>JALVBM010000187.1 GCA_027010665.1 Chromatiales bacterium | reverse complement strand
GGCACCGGCAGTGGCTATTTCACCGCCCTGCTGGCGAAACTGGCCCGCCATGTCTACAGCGTGGAGATCGATCCCGAACTGTCGGCCAGTGCCGGTGAAAAGCTGCGGGAACATGGAATTGCCAATGTGACCCTCGAGGTGGGCGATGCCGCCCGGGGCTGGGACCGGCACGCGCCCTACAACGCTATCGCCATTACCGGCTCCCTGCCGGAACTGCCGGACGCGTTCCGGGAACAGCTCACCATCGGCGGCCGGCTGGTGGCCATCGTGGGCGAGGCACCGGTCATGGAGGCCGTGCTCATCCGCCGCCTGGGCGAGTCGGAATGGAGCGAGGAATTCCTGTTCGAAACCGTGGTTCCGCCCCTGAAGAACGCGCCCGGAACCAACCGCTTCCGGTTCTGATTCCCCTTGCGGCTTGAAAACGGCTGCGGAAGGCCCATCTCGGCGATCTGTCGAGCGGCCCGCGGTGGGCTATAATGGCCATCCGCCCGGCGCCGGCCATCCGTCTTCTCAGACCAACAGGGATTCCCATGCGCAAGACACTCTTCAGCCTCACCCTCGGCCTGTCCATCGCGTTTCCGGCCGCGGCCGAGAACCTGCTGGACGTCTATCAGCTCGCCCAGCAGCATGATCCCGTCTTCCGCGCGGCGGAGCAGGAATTCTTCGCCACCCGCGAGGTCCGGGCACAGAGCCGGGCCCTGTTCCTCCCGACTCTCAACCTGTCGGGCCAGTACAACTGGAACAAGCAGGACTATTCCACCACCGGCGTACAGAACTTCGAAAGCTACAACTACGGTCTCAGTCTGAACCAGACCCTCTTTCGCAACGACTATTTCGTGCAATACCGCCAGGCCAACCTGCAGGTGGCGCAGGCCTCGGCCAAGTTCAACAGTGCGGCACAGGATCTCATCGTGCGCGTGGCCGACGCCTATTTCCAGGTCCTCGCCGCCCACGACAATCTGCGCTTCGTGCAAGCCGAGAAGAAGGCCATTGCCGAACAGCTCAACCAGACCAAGCAGCGCTTCAAGGTGGGCCTGACCGCCATCACCGACGTTCACGAGGCCCAGTCCCGCTACGATCAGTCCGTGGCGCAGGAAATCGAAGCGAAGAACCTGGTCGCTACCACCCGCGAAAACCTGCGCGAGCTGATCGGCCAGTATCCGCAGACCCTCGCCGCCCTGGCCACCGAAGTCCCGCTGAGCCCACCGGATCCGCAGGACGTCGAGGCCTGGGTCGAGACGGCGAAGAAGAGCAGCCTGCCGCTGATCGTCGCCGAGAAGGCCCGTGAGATCGCGCGGGCCGAAATCGATCGCCGCAAGTCCGGCCATTATCCCACCCTGGACCTGACCGCCAGCCTCAGCCATACCTATACGGAAGGTGGCGCATTTTCCCTGTTCACCGGCAAGACCTACGACGACCAGCGCATTGGCCTGCAGCTCAACCTGCCCATCTATCAGGGCGGCCTCGTCACCTCGCAGACCCGCCAGGCCGAGTACCAGTTCGCCCAGGCCAGGGAGGAATACATCCGGCAGAAGCGCCTGACCGAAAAGAACACCCGCACCGCCTATCTGAACGTGCTGTCCAACATCAGCACCGTGAAGGCCTTCAAGCAGGCCCTCAAGTCCACCCGCACCGCGCTCGAGGCCACCGAGGCCGGCTACGAGGTGGGCACCCGCAACGCCGTCGAGGTGCTCAACGCCCGGCGTGAGGTGTTCCGGGCCGAGCGCGACTATGCCCGCTCCCGCTACAACTACATCGTGCAGGCCCTGCGCCTGCGCCAGGCCGCCGGCATTCTCACCGAAACGGATCTGGTCGCCATCAACAAGTGGTTGCAGGCGGCGGCCGAACTGGACAAATGAC
>JALVBM010000186.1 GCA_027010665.1 Chromatiales bacterium | reverse complement strand
CGCCTGTTCCAGGCCGGGTTCTTTGCGCTGTTCATTCTGGCGCCGGTGCTGGACATCTTCCGGTTCGATCTGACCACCACCCATTTCGTGTTCTTCGGCCAGCCCTGGACGCTGGGCATCGATGGCCTGATGAACGGGCAAATCGGCGCGGGCGAAGCCGCCTGGAATGTCATCCTGCGGGGATTCCTGCCACTGGCGGCCTTCGTCGGCCTGTTCGGCTGGGTGGCCTGGCGCTGGGGCCGGCTCTACTGTGGCTGGCTGTGTCCGCATTTCTCGGTGGTGGAACTGGTCAACGGCGTGATGCGCCGGGCCATCGGCAAGATGAGCCTCTGGGATCGGGAGCGGCTGGCGCCGCACCGTCCGGACGGCACGCCCCTGCCGGTGGATCCCCGCTGGCGCTGGCTGATCGTGCCCGTGGCCGTGGGCTTCGCCTTTGTGTGGGCCGTGGTGCTGCTCACCTATCTGCTGCCGCCGGCCGAGATCTACGCCAATCTGTGGCATGGCAGCCTGACCCGCAACCAGGCGCTGTTCATCGGTGTGGGGACTTTCCTGTTGTCCATCGAGTTCCTGTTCGCCCGGCACCTGTTCTGCCGCTTCGCCTGCGCGGTGGGCGTGTTCCAGAGTTTCGTGTGGATGGCCAACCGCAAGGCCATGGTGGTGAGTTTCGATCGGGCCAACGCCCGTCGCTGCCAGGGCTGCGACAGCAGTTGCGAGGACGAATGCCCCATGCGCCTCAAGCCCCGGGGCATCAAGCGCCGCATGTTCACCTGCACCGAATGCGGACGCTGTCTGAGCGCCTGCGAGACGGTCCAGGGCCTGCGCGGCCAGCCCAGCCTGCTCGCCTGGCGGCAGGGGCAGGATGCCCTGCAGGAGAGCAACCGCTAGATCATGCACGAAGGCGATTTCTTCACCGGCCTGTTCCTGCTGCTCGGCATCGGCGTCGGGGTGCTGGCGCTGTTCCGGCATTTCAATCTCTCGCCCATTCTCGGCTATCTGGTCGTGGGGCTGCTGGTGGGGCCCAACGGCTTTGGTCTGCTGCCCGACAGCGAGGAGACCCGGTTTCTCGCCGAACTGGGCGTGGTGTTCCTGATGTTCACCATCGGTCTCGAGTTCACGTTGCCGGAACTGCTGGCCAACCGGCGCCAGGTGGTCGGGATCGGCGGTACCGAGGTGCTGCTCGGCACCCTGCTGGCCGGCGCGGCAGCCTGGTGGCTGGGCCTGTCCCTGCCGGCGGCGGTGCTGGTGGGCGGCGCGGTGGCCATGTCCTCCACGGCCGTGGTCATCAAGCAACTCGCGGAGCAGATGGAGCTGGCCACCCGCCATGGCCGGGTGTCGGTGGCGGTGCTGCTGTTCCAGGATCTGGCCACCCTGCCGTTTCTGATTCTGCTCGGCACCTACACGTCCACCGAACACGATACGAATCTCGGGCTGATCTTCCTCAAGGCTGCCGTGGTCTTCACCGGCCTGTATCTCGGCGGACGCTGGGTGGCACGGCCCTTCCTGCACTGGGTGGCGCGGGGCCGTTCCACCGAGGTGTTCATGCTGGCGGCCCTGTTCATCGTCGTTACCGCGGCACTGGTGGTGCATCTGGCCGGACTCTCGCCGCCGCTCGGAGCCTTCCTGGCCGGCATGGTGCTGGGCGAGACCGAATTCCGGCATCAGGTGGAAGCGGACATCCGGCCCTTCCAGGAGGTGCTGCTCGGCCTGTTCTTCGCCACCATCGGCATGCTGCTGGTACCGGCCAGCCTGCTCGAGCAGGGGCATTGGATCCTGTTGCTGACGGGGGTGATTCTGTTCGGCAAGGGGGCCCTGATTACCTTGCTGAGCCGGCTGTTCGGTGAGGACACCATGACCGCCCTGCGCAGTGGCATCGCCCTGTCCCAGAGCGGCGAGTTCGGGCTGCTGCTGGTGGCCGGCATGCTGGCCGTGGGGTTGCTGCCGCAAAGCGGTGGCCAGATTCTGCTCGGCGCGATGATCGTGAGCATGGCCGTGGCGCCGATCCTGATCCGCTACAACCAGAACCTGGCCGGCTGGTTCCTGCAGTGGGGACGGCAGGCTCAGCCGGTCGCCGTGCCGGAACAGGCCATCGCCCAGGAAAGCGCCGGGATGACGGGGCATGTCATCATCGTCGGGTTCGGCCGCATCGGACAGAACATCGCCACGCTGCTGCACGAGGATCAGTTCGATTATCTGGCCCTGGATCTCGATGCCCAGCGGGTGCGGCATGCCCGGGATGCCGGTTTCCAGGTGGTCTATGGCGATGCCAGCCGGCATACCGTGCTCGAGGCCGGCCGGGTAAACGAGGCGCTGGCGCTGGTGATCACTCATGATCAGCTCGAGGCGGCCCTGCGTACCGTGGCCCTGGCCCGGCAAATCAATCCCCGGTTGACGATTCTGGTGCGCACCCGGGACGACAGTCACATGGACGAGTTGCTCGAGGCCGGCGCCACCGAAGTGCTGCCCGAAGGCCTGGAGGCCAGCCTGATGCTCGGCGCCCAGCTGCTGCTGTTGCTCGGCCGGCCCGAGTCGGAAGTCAACGAGCGCATGGCCTCGATCCGTGCCGAGCGCTATCACCTGCTGCGCAGTTTCATTCACAGCCACAGCGAGGGCGCCTCGGAGCGGGGCTACCGGCAGCGTCTGCACACGGTACCGTTGCCGGCCCATGCCTGGGCCGTGGGCCGCAGCCTGAAGGAACTCGAACTGCCGGCCGAGGTGGTGGCCATCCGCCGCCATGGCATCCGCGTCCCGGCCCCCCATGCCGACACCCGCCTGCACGAGGGCGACATCATCATCCTGCAGGGCGACGCCCACGATATCGAACAGGCCCAGGCTATCTTGCTGCACGGGCATTGACGGGCATCAAGGCAGGGATCGCCGGCGAACGGGAGGATTGGACAGGTTACTGTAGGAGCGGCGCCCTCGCCGCGATAATCGGGGCCAACAAACCACAAACACGGTTATTGACTTGCCGAAGCCAAGACACAAACGTTTTTACTCGGCCCTCGTCCCTCGCCACTCGTCCCTGGGTAATCGCGGCGAGGGCGCCGCTCCTACAAAAACCTTTGTTTCCTCTGCGTCCTTCGCGCCTTTGCGTTGAAAAATTATCCGGATCCCTTTGATGCCCAACATCTTCCACCACCTCCACCGCCTGATCGAAATGGAAGAATCGGTCGGCAGGCTCTGGCACCGGCTGGTGACCGGCGCGGCCGAACGGCGTTATCCGCAGGCGGCGGTGCGGCTCGAGGAAATGCGCGGGCGGGTGGGGATCCTGTTCCGGGCCCTGGGCGGCGATGGGGGGCTGAAGGTGGAGACGGCCATGGCCACCGAACACGGGGCGCGCCGCGGTTTCCTGCAGAAGCTGGCCGGCAGCGGCGAGCGGGTGGAGCTGGCCTGGCGGGATGCCCAGGCATTGCACCTGCCGGCGGTCATCGATCTGTTCCCGGAACGGGAGCGCAACGCCGATCTCTATCTGTGGCTGGCGGCGCTGGCGGCAGCCGGGCCGGAGCCGGACGACGACTGGTTCACGGCCAGCCAGCAGCGCACCCGTCGGGTGCTCGATACCTGGCCGGGACTGGCGGCACGCTATCGACGGCTGGTCGAGGCCCACCTGGCGACCCGCCCGGATCCCGCCTCGCTGACCGCGGAGGAAGCCGCACGGGAGCAGGCCATTCGCCAGGCCCTGCAGTCACCAGGCAGTGTCGCGCAACTGCCGGAAGCCCCGACGCCGCCCTGGCCGGTACCTCTCTGGCTGCATCCCTCGCCGCCCCGGCCCGAGCCGGCGCCGGCGGATCTGGCGGAGGGAACGCCGCCGGCGCCCGGTGGCGACGTGCACGATCCGGAAGAACAGCGCCGCTATCAGGCCGAGCACACCGAGATGCCCGATGGCCGCAACGGTCTGGTTCTGGACCGCTTCGACAACATCCTGAGCTGGGCCGAGTACGTGAAGGTGGATCGCACCACCGAGGAAGAGGAGGACATGGGCGAGGCGGAGAAGGCAGCGCAGGATCTGGACAAGCTGCACGTGGCCCGGGACAGTCGCAGCACCGCCAGCCGCATCCGCTTCGATCTGGATCTGCCCTCGGCCGAGTCGGACGACATGCCCCTGGGCGAGGGCATCCTGCTGCCCGAATGGGACTGGCGCCAGGCGACACTCCGGCCCGATCACTGCTGCCTGCAGCCGATGATCGCCGCCGATGCCGAACCCGCCGAACTGCCCGCCCATCTGCGCCGCACGGCCCGCCGCATCCGCAGCCAGTTCGAGGCGCTGATACCGAGCCGGATCTGGCATCGCGCCCAGCCCGACGGCAGCGAGGTGGATCTGGAAGCCTTCCTCGCCTTCACCACCGAACGCCGGCTGGGCCATGCCTCGGCGGAGCAGGGGCTGTACCGCGACTTCCGCGGCGGCCTGCGGGATCTGAGCTGCCTGCTGCTGGCCGATCTGTCCCTCTCCACCGATGCCTGGATCGACAATCACAGCCGCATCATCGACGTGATCCGCGACAGCCTGTTGCTGTTCGCCGAGGCCCTGGCGGCCACCGGCGACGACTTCGCCATGTACGGCTTCTCCTCCCGCAACCGGCAGCACGTGCGCTTCCATCAGCTCAAGACCTTCGACGAGCCCCACGGCGC
>JALVBM010000185.1 GCA_027010665.1 Chromatiales bacterium | reverse complement strand
GGCCGTCGTTGATGGTGGCGTAGATGCGCTCCATGGCCTTGCGTTCCTCGCCCGACATGGCCTTGTAATAGGTGACCACGTCATGAATGCGCCACTTGACGAAGAAGTCCACGATGACGTTCTTCTTTTCCTTGGTAAGGTAGTTGGCGGGACGGGCGTCCAGGGTGAGGATGCGCTTGTCGAACTTACGCACGTTGTTGATCAGCGGCACCTTGAAGTGCAGGCCGGGTTCGTAGTCGGCGCGCACGATCTTGCCGAGCCGGAACTTGATGGCCAGCTCGCGCTCGTCCACGGTGAACACCGAGGACAGGCCGAGCATCACGATCAGCACCAGCCCGATCAGCATCAGCACATTGCGGGAATCCATCAGCGCACCTCCCGTGAGCGCAGCCGGTCACGCAGGCGGGAACCTGGCGACTGGGCGGTGGAATCGGGGCCGGGCGCCACCTGCATGGCGTCCAGCGGGGTCTCACCGGCGGCGCCCTTGGCGCGGCCCTGCAGCTTGTCCACGGGCAGATAGAGCAGGTTGTTGCCCTGCTTCACGTCCACCAGGATTTTGCCGGTGCGGCCAAGCACTTCTTCCATGGTTTCGAGATACAGGCGTTCGCGGGTGACCCTGGGCGCCTTGCGGTATTCGGTGAGCACCTGACTGAAGCGGCGGCTCTCACCCTGGGCGATGGAGACCACCTCGGCGCGATAGGCCTCGGCTTCCTGGACCATGCGTGAGGCGCGGCCGCGGGCCTTGGGCAGCACGTCGTTGGCGTAGGCCTGGGCCTCGTTGATCTGGCGGATGCGGTCCTCGCGGGCCTTGGTGGCGTCGGCGAAGGCGTCCTTCACCTGGCTGGGCGGCTGGGCGTCCTGCATGTTGAGCTTCACCACGGCGATGCCGGTCTGGTAGCTGTCGAGGATCTGCTGGATCAGCCGTTCGGCGTCGGCGGCCACCTGGGTGCGGCCTTCGGTGAAGATGAAATCGAGGGTGTTCTTGCCCACCACCTCGCGCACGGCGCTCTCGGTGACCTGACGCAGGGTGAGGTCCGGATCCCGGACATTGAACAGGTAGTCCTTGGCGGACTTGATGTTGTACTGAACGGTGAACTTGATGTCGATGATGTTCTCGTCCTGGGTAAGCATCAGCGCCTCGTCGGGCACCCGGCCGAGGTTGACGCTGCGCACCTGGTTCATGTCGACGATTTCCACCGACTGGATGAAGCGGGGATACCAGTGCGGCCCCGGACCGGTGATCTCGCGGAAGGCACCGAACTGCAGGACCACGCCCTGCATCCCTTCCTTGACGATGTAGATGCCGGACAGCGCCCACACCGCCAGCAGGCCGGCCAGGATCACGCCCAGGCCGATGCCACCGCCACCACTGCCCTCGCGACGGCTACCGCCGCCTCCGCCGAACAGGCCGGAAAACTTCTGCTGCAGCTTCTTCAGCAGCTCGTCGAGATCGGGCGGGCCCTGCTCGTCGTTGCGCCGGCCCCAGGGATCCTTGTCCCCCGAGCCGCCAGGTTCGTTCCAGGCCATGAAATGGTCTCCGTGGATGAAATCGGATGGTCGCGGCCGACTTGTATCGGTATTGGCTATGCGGCCGAAGGTGCGATTCTATGGGCCATCGCCGGCCGCCGCAAGGCGCGGCGCGTCTTCGGACCACAGATAGTGCGAAATGTGCTCGTGCCGATCGAGGCTCTGCCAGTCGTCCCCGCGCATGGCCACGGTCAGATCCCAGCCGCCGTCGTCGGCCGGGCGCTCATCGTGGACCACACCCATCTGGTGCAGGCGGGCGTGCAGGCGGCCCGCGGTGGGCGGCAGGTGCAGGCGATGACGGGCCATGTCGGCATTCAGGCGCTCGTCGATGGCGGCAAGGAGTGAGTCGATACCCTCGCCGGTGACCGCCGAGACCCAGACCCGTACCGGGCGCCCCTGCTCGTCCCGTTCCACCCGCGGCGCCCCGTTGGGCAAGCGATCGATCTTGTTGTAGACCAGCAGCACCGGCAGCCGGTCGGCACCGATTTCCGCCAGTACCTGCCCCACCTGTTCGATGTTGCCCTGGCGTCGCTCGTCGGCGGCGTCCACCACGTGCAGCAGCAGATCGGCGTCGCGGGTCTCCTGCAGGGTGGAGCGGAAGGCGGCCACCAGATCGTGGGGCAGATGGCGGATGAAACCCACCGTGTCGGCCAGGATCATGGGATAGCCGGTGGGCAGTTCCACCCGGCGCAGGGTGGGATCGAGGGTGGCGAAGAGCTGGTCGGCGGCGTGCACGCCGGCCGCGGTGAGGCGGTTGAACAGGGTGGACTTGCCGGCGTTGGTGTAACCCACCAGGGACACGGTGGGCAGCTCGGCGCGGCGGCGGGCGCGGCGGCCCTGTTCGCGCTGGCGATCCACCTTGTCGAGCCGGCGATGGAGCTGGCGAATGCGATCGCCGATCAGCCGGCGGTCGGTCTCGAGCTGGGTCTCGCCCGGGCCGCGCAGGCCGATGCCGCCCTTCTGGCGTTCCAGGTGGGTCCAGCCGCGCACCAGGCGCGTGGACAGGTGGCGCAACTGGGCCAGCTCCACCTGCAGCTTGCCCTCGTGGGTGCGGGCCCGCTGGGCGAAGATGTCGAGGATCAGGCCGGTGCGGTCGAGCACCTGGCACTGGAACAGCTTCTCGAGGTTGCGCTCCTGGACCGGCGTGAGCGCGTGGTTGAAGAGCACGATCTCGGCCCGGTGGTCACGGACCGCCGCGCGGATCTCCTCGGCCTTGCCGGTGCCCACGAAGTAGCGGGGATGGGGCGCGGCGCGGCTGCCGGTGATGATGGCCACCGGCTCGACGCCGGCCGAGACGGCCAGCTCGCGGAATTCCTGCAGGGATTCCCGGTCCGCCTCGGCGGGGAGATCGACATGGACGAGGACGGCGCGCTCGCCGCCCTGGGGACGTTCAAACAACCGGCACCACCCTCACTTCCAGCGAACGTCCCGGGCGATCAGACATTGCCCTTGTTCTCGTCCGCCATGGGCAGCTTGACGTTGCGGGCGGGGACGACGGTGGAAATGGCATGCTTGTAGACCATCTGGCTCACCGTGTTGCGCAGCAGCACGACGAACTGGTCGAAGGATTCGATCTGGCCCTGCAGCTTGATGCCGTTGACCAGAAAGATGGAAACGGGGACGCGCTCCTTGCGCAAGGCATTGAGAAACGGATCCTGCAGGGACTGTCCTTTACTCATGATTATTCGCTCCGCGTATTTATGTTGTTATCACGTCGGCTTTTTTCACCATCCTGCTGCTAGTGTACCCGAAGCGGCAGGAAAGCAAAATCGGCCGATGGTCGGTGCCCGGTACCGGGGAAAGCCAAAACATGCAATCAGGATATGGCCTTTTGCGCCGTTTTCAAGACCGCCGGGAAAAGATCCGTGCTCAGGCTGTCGAACCAGACTGCCTCCGGCTCGCTGCGCAGCCAGGTGAACTGGCGCTTGGCCAGCTGGCGGGTGGCGATGATGCCCCGTTCGACCATGGCCTCGTAATCCAGTTCACCGTTGAGATATTGCCAAACTTGGCGGTAGCCCACGGCGCGGATGGACGGCAGCGCCGGATGGAGATCCCCGCGCCGGAAGAGCCGTTCCACCTCCTCCACCAGCCCGGCCGCGAGCATGGCCCGGAAGCGCTCGGCGATGCGCTGGTGCAGGATGGCCCGCTCCGCCGGGGCCACGGCCAGCTTCACGAAGCGGTACGGCGGTGCCTCCCCCGCCGTCTGGCGCTGCAGCTCGCTCAGCGGCACGCCGGTCAGCTCGTGGACCTCGAGGGCCCGCTGGATGCGCTGGGGATCGTTGGGATGGATACGCGCCGCGGCTTCCGGGTCCACCACGGCCAGCCGGGCATGCAGGGCGGCCCAGCCTTCGGATCCGGCCTCGGCCTCCAGGCGCGCGCGCACCGCCAGGTCCGCCGGGGGCAGGACCGACAGCCCGCCGAACAGGGCCCGGAAATAGAGCATGGTGCCGCCCACCAGCAGCGGGATGCGCCCGGCGGCGTGGATGTCGGCGATCTCCCGCAGGGCGTCCTCCCGGAAACGGGCGGCGGAATAGGGCTCGGCCGGATCGAGGAAGTCGATGAGCCGATGGGGCGCCCTTGCCAGCACGTCCGGTTCGGGCTTGGCCGAGCCGATGTCCATCTCCCGGTAGACCATCACCGAATCCACGCTGACGATCTCCACCGGCAGGCGTTCGCGCAGGGCCACGGCGATGTCGGTTTTGCCCGAGGCCGTGGGCCCCATGAGGCACAGAACGGGCGGCTGCGGCGCGTTCATCGCGACTCGAACAGGCGCCGGAAGTCCCCTTCGTCCAGCCAGCGGATCGTGTCCGGCGGAAAGCCCTCGGCCTCAAGCAGGGCCAGCCAGCGCGGGCCGTCCCAGTCGGGTCGGGGATGCCGGGCGGCATGGTCCGCCAGGGTCTCGCGGGCCGGCTCGCCCGCGGCCAGAGCGGCCAGCCACCCGGGCAGCATGGCCACCACGTCCACGGCTTCCAGGGCCAGCGGGGTCTGGCGCAGCAGAAGCGTGTCGGGTCCGGCGGGCCCGAGGTCGAAGCCCAGGGACTCGATGGCCGCCTGCCAGTCGGGCAGCGCGGTCACGACCGCCTCGCCGACGCGCACCGCCTCGGGGATCAGCCAGGGCCGGGCGGCCGGCG
>JALVBM010000184.1 GCA_027010665.1 Chromatiales bacterium | reverse complement strand
ATCTCCTCGAAGTTGCGCGGCCGCCACTTGCGCGCCAGGACCTGATAAGTCATTGATTTTGCGTCAATCGCCGGATGGGTGAATGGACGACCATTCTAAAGGATCCGCCCGGTCCAGGCGAGGGGCGGCTTCGAGAAGGGGCGGCCATCGGAACACGGAGGGCACGGAGACACGGAGGACACGGAGGCTTTGATGGAGAGCGTGTAGGGTGCAATAGCGAAGCGTATTGCACCAACAAAGCAGTGGCGAGGGACGAGGGCCGAGGGGCGAGGAAAAGCGAAGGGTTGCGGCTTCGAGAAGGGCATTGTGCCGTCAACGCTATGCAGCTTCGTTCATCGCGGCGAGGGCGCCGCTCCTACACGCCGAAGCCGGAAGAGGCGGGGATGCCGGGGAACCCGATCGAAGCCCGGCCCCAACGCCGTTCCTCGCCACTCGCCCCTCGTCCCTCGCCACTGTATGTTAGGTGGCAACCCACACCAGCCACACCCCGGCGCCCGAGTTCACCGTTACCGTTGCTCCCTTCCGGGCCTGGCGGGGTTCACGGCTAGTCGTCGCGGGGGGACCCGTGCGGGTCGCCATTGAAAAGGAGCCGCATTCTACCCTGTGCGCCGGTCAGGCGAAAGCGGGCCGCAATCACGGTCGGCTTCCGGTACAATGCCGGCATCCGACAATTCGATACATGACCGTTTCAAGGAGTATCCCATGCCCGTCATCAAGGTGGATCTGCACTGCCCGTACTGCGGCAAGGATTTCGACATCGAACTGGTTGAGAATGCCACCGAGGACGATCTCATCGAGGAATGCCCGCTCTGCGGCCATCCCCTGGACGTGCGCCTGGTGCTCGATCCGCAGACGGGCAATGTGGTCGGCGCCGAAGTCCATCGGGTGGACGGCGACACCGACGACTGATCCCGCACCGGCCGGCCGATGACCGCCCCCCGGGAACAGTGGCGCAGCCAGTTCGGCTTCCTGCTGGCGGCCGTCGGCTCCGCCATCGGCCTCGGCAACATCTGGCGCTTCAGCTATCTGGCCCATGAGCACGGCGGCGGGGCCTTTCTGATCCCGTATCTCGTCGCCCTGCTCACGGCCGGCATTCCCCTGCTGATCCTCGAATTCGCCATCGGTCACGAGCGCATCGGTTCGGCACCGCTGGCCTATGCCAAGCTCAACCGCCGATGGGAATGGCTGGGCTGGTGGGCGGTGACCTTCGTCATGTTCGGCATCGTGCTCTACTACTCCGTGGTCATCGCCTGGTGCCTGAACTTCTTCGTTCTCTCCTTCGATCTCGGCTGGGGCGACGATCCCAACGCCTATTTCTTCCAGACCTTCCTCGACGTCAGCGACTCGCCGGCGGCGCTCGGCGAAATCCGCACGCCCATTCTCGCCGCCCTGGTGGTGGTCTGGGCCGTGAGCTGGGCCGTGGTCTGGCGCGGCGTGCAGCGGGGCATCGAGCTGGCCAACCGGATCCTGATGCCGACCCTGCTCGTGCTCACCATCGTGCTCGTGGGCTGGGCACTGACCCTGGACGGCGCGGCCGAGGGCCTGCGCGCCTACGTGACCCCCGACTTCACCAAGCTGGGCAATCCGCAGGTCTGGATCGATGCCTACAGCCAGATTTTCTTCACCCTGAGTCTCGGCTTCGGGATCATGATCGCCTACGCCAGCTATCTGCCGGAGAAGGCCAATCTCACCGGCAACGCCTACCTGACCGCCTTCATCAATTCCGGCTATTCCCTGTTCGCCGGTGTCGGCGTGTTCGCGGTGCTGGGGTTCATGGCCCAGAGCGAGGGCAAGCCCATCGCCGAGGTGGTCAGCCAGAGCATCGGCCTGGCCTTCGTGGCCTATCCCCGCGCCATCAGCTTGATGCCCGGCGGCAACCTCTTCGGGGCGGTGTTCTTCCTCTGCCTGGTGGTGGCCGGCCTGTCCTCGGCCATTTCCATCATGGAGGCCTTCGTCTCGGCCCTGGTGGACAAGTTTGGTTTTCGGCGCAAGCCGTTGGTGACCCTGATCAGCGTGCTCGGCTTCCTGGGTTCCATCGTCTTCACCACCCGTGCCGGCCTGCTGTGGCTGGACATCGTGGATCACTTCGTCACCCATTACGGCCTGGTGGTGGTGGGCATCCTCGAATGCTTCGTGGTCGGCTGGCTGTTCCGGCTGCCGCAGTTGCGCGCCCACATCAACCGCGTTTCCCGCTTCTCGCTGGGCCCGTGGTGGGACTGGCTGATCAAGTTCTTCGTGCCGCTGGTGCTGATCGTCATCCTGGTGGGCGATCTCTATCGCGAATTGCGCGAACCCTACGGCGGCTATTCCTGGACCGCGCTCATCCTCATCGGCCGCGACTGGCTGCTGATCACGCTGGCGGCGGCCTTCGTCCTGGCCTGCCGGCCCTGGCGCACCACGCAGATGACGACGGCCGGGCGCTCCGAAGCCCGCTGAAGACCCTGGCGCTGGCACGGTTTCTGCTTCGTTCGGGATGTACGTCCCGAATACGGAGCCGGCCATGGAACTGCTCACCCGCGCCGCCAACATTCTCGACACCAGCGAATACGAAGTCCTGCGCCGGGCCTATCAGGCCTGGCACGGCCACACCGCGCCCGAAAGCCTGCTGCAACAGGCCTTTGCGCACAGCCTGCGCGACGACGAACTCCCGCCCTGGGCCCGCACCTACATCAAGCAGGTCGTGCACCATTTCGAGGCAGAATACCAGCGCCGGCGGTATCTGCGCCGCCTCCGGTGGCTGATCCTTGCCGGCCCACGGCGCGCCCGCCGGCACAGGCGTGGCCATCACTGGCCGGCCTGACCCCCTTCAGGCCCCGCCCTCCAGTTCCCGGTCCAGATAGTTCTCGATGGTCTGCTCGATAGTGCCCTTCAGGGGGCGCAACATCAGGCCGAGTTTCAGATGCACCGCCACTTCTTCCGGCGTAAGCTCGATGTAGCCCGATGCGCCGCTGCGATCGAAGCGCAGCCGGTCCCCCTCCCAGGTACATCGGGCATCGAACTTCGCCTGCAGCCGTTCGGCCAGATGGTCGATGCGTTCGCGCAGGGTTTCCGGATCCAGACGGTGGGACCGCCGAATGTCGATATTCGCCATGTTCGTTCCTCGTCTCGTCAGGCACATGTTTGCACATCACCGGCATCAACGCATACCATCGGCAGAAGCGTCACCACCACCGGGCTCACATGCCGTTCAGCGCCATTCATTTCTTCGTTCAGGACGACGTGCCCGCCGAGACGGTCGAGAAGGTTCTCGCCCTCCTGCAGGAACGCCATGTCAGCCCAATCAATCCCGAGACCTTCACCGGCACCCTGCCCCATCTGCCGGACGATGCCCTGCTCGTCTGCCTGCTCGATGATCATCGCTTCGCCCGCCTGTGGCAGGGGGCAAGCGAACGGCCGGTCACGCTGCTGCCCCTGCCCTGGTCCGGCAACCCCCTGACCCGAAAGGCGCTGGGTCTCGAAGGCGATTTCGCGGATCTGCTGGCACGTCTCGACGCGGGCCGCTTCGCCAGTCGCACCAGCCTGCTGCTCGCCGATGGCGAGCCGGTCCTGACTGCGGTGCGCATCGGCTCGGTCCCGGAGCTGCCGGGCAGCCCCTTCCTGCAGCGACTGCGCCGCTTCTTTCGCTCCCTGCTCTTCCTGCACCTGTCCCCCTTCATCCTGACCACGGCCAAGGAACAGCGCATCGAGCTGGCCGCCCTCAGTATCGAGGCGGCCGAGGAATCGGTGATGTACCGGCAGCATCCGGAGATATTCGACGGCGAGCCGGCCCAGGGCCGGGTCACGGCCCTGATCCACGCGCCGGCCAGCCTGCTGGCCCTCTTCCAGCGCCTGTTCCTCAAGCGCGTGGCCACCGGCCATGCCCACGGCATCGGCTACGTGCGCAGCCGGCGTTTGGTGATCGAATCAACGGCCGGCCCACTGCCCTGTCTCGTCGATGGCCTGCCCCGGCAGGCTGCCGCGATTACGCTCGAAGACATGGCCACCCAATGCCGTGTTCCCATGGCTCTGGACAGCCTGCAGAAGGCCGAGGACAAGGAGAACATCCGCATCACCGCCGTACCCACCGGCAGCGAGGCGGTGGAATTCTTTACCCGCCGCACCCTGCCGCTGCTGCCCATTGCGCCCGAGGCGCAGTTTGCCGAACTCTTCACCCTGTTGCGGCGCAGCGCCACGCTCGATTCGGTATTCCTGGTGCTGATGTTCCTCAGCATCCTGCTGGCCACCATCGGCCTGTACCAGAACTCCGGCCCGGTGATCATCGGCGCCATGATCCTCGCACCCCTGATGGCGCCCATCGTCTCCCTCTCCATGGGCCTGGTGCGCTTCGATCACATGCTGCTGCGCAAGAGCAGCCGCACCCTGCTCATCGGCACCGCCCTGGCGCTGGCGCTGGCCGCCCTGTTCGCCTGGAGCATGCCACTGGCCCATCTGACCGATCAGATCCGCGCCCGTCTCAATCCCAACCTGCTGGATCTGGGCGTGGCCATCGTCTCCGGCATCGCCGCCGCCTATGCCTACGCCAAGGAGGAACTGGCCAAGAGCCTGGCCGGCGTCGCCATCGCCGTGGCCCTGGTCCCGCCGCTCGGCGTGGCCGGCATCGGCATCGGCCTGGGCAACCTGCACCTGTTCAACGGCGCCTTCCTGCTGTTTCTCACCAACCT
>JALVBM010000183.1 GCA_027010665.1 Chromatiales bacterium | reverse complement strand
CCCCGAACCAGATCGGCCTCGATGTCGGCCACGTCCTCGAGGCCCACGGCGATCCGGATCAGGCCATCGGCGATGCCCGCCTCGGCCCGCTCCTCGTCGGTGAGACGGCCGTGGGTAGTCGTCGCCGGGTGTGTGATGGTGGTTTTCGTGTCGCCGAGATTGGCGGTGATGGAGCACAGGCGGGTGTTGTCCACCACCGTCCAGGCCCCTTCCCTTCCACCACGCACCACGAAGGAGACGATACCGCCGAATCCGCTCTGCTGGGCCTTCGCCAGCTCGTGCTGGGGATGGCTCTCCAGTCCCGGATAGAAGACCTGTTCCACTGCCGGATGGGCCTCGAGGAAACGGGCCAGTCGCAGGGCACTCTCGCTGTGGGCCTGCATGCGCAGGCGCAGGGTCTCCAGGCCCTTGAGAAACACCCAGGCATTGAACGGGCTCATGCTGGGCCCGGCGGTACGCAGAAAGCCGAACACGCCCTCACCCACCGCCACGGTATCGCCGACCACCGCCCCGCCGACACAGCGGCCCTGGCCGTCGATGTACTTGGTGGCCGAATGGATGACGATGTCGGCGCCGAGATCCAGCGGCCGCTGCAGGGCCGGGGTGCAGAAGGCATTGTCCACCACCAGTTGGCAGCCGTTGGTGTGGGCCAGTTCGGCCAGGGCACGGATGTCGGCGATCTCGGTCAGGGGATTGGACGGCGTCTCCAGGAACAGCAGCTTCGTTTCCGGCCGGATGGCCGCCTCCCAGGCGGAAAGATCGGTCAGCGGCACGAAGCTCACGTCCACCCCGAAGGGCTTGACGTACTTGTTGAACAGCACCACGGTGCTGCCGAAGATGGATCGCGAGGAGACGATGTGATCCCCGGCCTGCAGCAGCCCCATGACCGTAGCCAGGATGGCCGACATGCCCGAGGCCGTGGCCACGCAACGCTCGCCCCCTTCCAGCGCCGCCAGCCGTTCCTCGAAGGTGCGCACCGTGGGATTGGTGAAGCGTGAATAGATGTTCCCCGGCTCGTCACCCCTGAACCGCGCCGCCGCCTGGGCGGCACTGTCGAACACATAACTGGAGGTGGGAAAGATGGGCTCGGCGTGCTCGTGCTCGCCGGTGCGATGCTGCCCGGCCCGCACCGCCAGGGTGTCGAAGCCCCACTCGTCGTTCTCGAAATCCATCGTCGTTGTCCCCTGGGTCAAATAACGCGGGCACAAAAAAACCCGCCCAGCATGCGCTAAAGCAGGTCGTGCTCGCTTTAGCTGCATTTGTGAAGCGCCCGCAAGCTGATATCAAATCGGCGCTGTGGATTCACCTTAGCAAGCGTTTCGGACAGAATCAAGGGCCCGAGGGACAATGTCCTCGAAGCCAACCTAACCCTTTTTTTCTCGTCCCTCGCACCTCGTCCCTCGTCCCTGTGGTCATGCCGTATTGTGAATCTCCAGCACCTCGTTGTCCTTGTCGAGTTTGTCGGCGCGGGCGTGGTCGCTGCGGCGGGCTTCGAGTTCGGCGAGGTATTCGGGGGTGACGTCGCCGGTGACGTATTCGCCGTTGAACACGGAGGTGTCGAAACGCTTGATGTCGACCTTCTTGCTCACCGCCTTGACCAGATCGTCGAGGTCCTGGAAGAACAGCCGATCGGCGCCGATGGCGGCGCGGATCTCTTCCTCGGTGCGGCCGTGGCCGATGAGTTCGTGGGCAGCGGGCATGTCGATGCCGTAGACGTTGGGGTAGCGTACCGGCGGCGCGGCGGAGGCAAAGTAGACCTTGCGGGCGCCGGCGTCCCGGGCCATCTCGATGATCTGGCGGGAGGTGGTGCCGCGCACGATGGAATCGTCCACCAGCAGCACGTTCTTGTTGCGGAACTCCAGTTCGATGGGGTTGAGCTTCTGGCGCACCGATTTCTTGCGCTGGGTCTGGCCCGGCATGATGAAGGTGCGGCCGATGTAGCGGTTCTTGATGAAGCCCTCGCTGTACTTCACCCCCAGGGTGTAGGAAAGCTGCAGGGCGGCGGTGCGGCTGGTGTCGGGGATGGGCAGCACCACGTCGATGTCGTGATCCGGGAATTCCCGTTCGACCTTGCGGGCCAGATACTTGCCCATGCGCAGGCGGGCCTTGTAGACCGAGATGCCGTCCATCAGCGAATCGGGGCGGGCGAAGTAGACGTGCTCGAAGATGCAGGGCGTCAGTTCCGGATTGTCGGCGCACTGGCGGGCATGCATCGCGCCGGCCATGTCGATGAACACCGCCTCGCCGGCCTGCACGTCGCGCAGCAGCTCGTAGCCGAGCACGTCGATGGCCACGCTCTCGGAGGCGACGATGTACTCGGGGCCTTCCGGCGTCTGGCGGCGGCCGATGGCCAGGGGCCGGATGCCGTGGGGATCGCGGAAGGCCAGGATGCCATAGCCGGTGATCATGGCCACCACCGCATAGGCGCCCCGGCAGCGGCGGTGCACGCCGGCCACCGCGTCGAAGATGTCGCCGGGCTCGATTTTGAGCTTGCCGCAGCTCTGCAGCTCGTGGGCAAAGACGTTGAGCAGGATCTCCGAATCGGAATCGGTGTTGATGTGGCGCCGATCCTCCACGAACAGATCCCGCTTCAGGGCGGCGGCATTGGTCAGGTTGCCGTTGTGCGCCAGAGTGATGCCGAAGGGCGAGTTGACGTAGAAGGGCTGGGCCTCGGCGGAGGAGAAATTGCCGGCGGTGGGATAGCGCACGTGGCCGATGCCCATGTTGCCCTTCAGGCGCAGCATGTGCCGGGTGTGGAACACGTCCCGCACCAGGCCGTTGCTCTTGCGCATGAACAGCCGGTTGTCCTCGCAGGTGACGATGCCGGCCGCATCCTGGCCCCGGTGCTGCAGGACCGTGAGGCCGTCGTAGAGGGCCTGGTTGACCGGACTTCTGGCAAAGATTCCGATGACTCCGCACATGCGCGTCTTTCCTCGTTCAGCGTGGCGCCCGCAGGCGCGCCAGTATACCCGAAGCGTTCAGCCGATCCCGCCCGGCAGATGGGCCGGCAGCAGATCCCGCATCCACTGGGCGATGATCTCGAAACGAAACAGCAGGAAGGATTCCTTCCACCACGATTCCTGGGCCAGCGGCGTGAGGCTGCCGACGAACACCAGCACCGCCACCAGCAGCACGCCGCGCAGGAAACCGAAGACCAGCCCCAGGAAGCGATCGGTGCCGGTCAGGCCGGTGGCCTGCACCACCCGTGACAGGAAGAAGTTGGCCACGCTGGCCACGATCAGGGTGGCCACGAACAGGGCGGCAAAGGCGGTGATCAGCCGCAGGTTGGGATCGCCGATGCTGCCCTTGAAGTAGTCGGCCAGCGGCGAGGCGAAACCCAGCGCCACCCAGAAGGCCAGCACCCAGCCGGCCAGCGACATGGCTTCCTTCACGAATCCGCGCACGAAGCTGATCACGGTGGAAACGAGCAGGATGATGAGGATGACGTAGTCGACGATCAGCATGAGATGGGGACTTCCGGATTCAGGGATGACGGACGACCAGCCCCTTGAGCTGGAACTGTTTGCGCAGACGCTTGCGCACGCCCTCGGCCTCGTCCTTCTTCACATAGGGCCCCACGCGGACCCGGTAGCTTTGCTTGCCGTCGGCCAGCACGATCTTCTCGACGAAGGCGGGATGCCCCCTGGCCTTGAGTTTCTTCGCCAGGGCCAGGGCGTTGGCCTGCTTGCGAAAACTGCCCACCTGCACGGCCCAGGCCAGGGCAGTATCGGCTGCCGGCTTCGGTTTTGCCGTCGTGGCGGGCGCCTCGGGCTTCGGGCTGGCCGGCGCCGGCCGGGTCCGGGCCGGGGCCGGTTTCCGGATCTCGGGGGGCGACTTCTCGTCCACGGGGATGCGGGTTTCACTTTCCGGTGCCGGCGGCGGGACCGGATTCTCGATTTCCAGCACCTGGATTTGCTTGAGGGCGGGCGGCTTTTCCGGAATGACGGTATCGGCGTCGATGAAGTCGCGATCCTTGCCGCCGGAGAGCAGCATGGGCACGAAGATCACGGCCAGGGCCACCAGTACGATCGCACCGACGATGCGTTGTTTGAAGGCGTGTTCGTCCACGAAACTGGCTGACCGCTGAGGGGTGGCAGGAAAAGCGGATTATACGCCGGCGGCCATGGCCGCCGCCACTGTCAGGAAGGAACCGCAGACCAGCACCCGGTCCCCCGGTTTCGCCATCGCCCGGGCCTGCTTCACCGCGGCGGCGATATCGTCATGGATCGTCACGGGCACCCCTGGCGTCTGGGCTTCGAGCACGCCGGCCAGATCCGTGACCGGCAACGCCCGCGGGCTGTCGGGCGCGCAGGCCAGCCAGTGGTCCACCTGCGGCGCCAGGACAGCCATGGCCTCGGCCACGGCCTTGTCCCGCAGCATGCCGACGATGGCGAAGGTCCGCCCCGGCACCGGCTCGCCGGCGAGCTGGGCGGCCAGCATCGCCATGCCCTGGGGGTTGTGGGCCACGTCGAGGATCCAGCGGGGATCGCCTGGGCGCAGCGTGTAGCGGCCCGGCAGGCGCACACTTCTCAGCCCCGCCGCAACGGCCTCGTCGTCCGGACGCAGGCTGGCCGGCAGCCGTTCGAGCACGGCCAGCACGCCGCCGGCATTGGTGCACTGGTGATCGCCGGGCAGGGCCGGGCGCGGAAAGCTTTGCTCACCGGCTCTGCCGTGCCAGATCAGACTGTCGCCCT
>JALVBM010000182.1 GCA_027010665.1 Chromatiales bacterium | reverse complement strand
TCCGTCTTCTCCGCGATGGCGTTGAAGAGCATGGTCTTGGTGTAGGGTTCCTTGATGGCGCGGACCGTGGTTTTCTTGGCGGCGGCCTTCTTGCGGGCGGCGGTCTTCTTCTTGGCTACTTTCTTTTTGGCTTTTTTGCGAACGGCCATGATGTCTCCTGCGTTGATTGTCGGACAAAGGATTTCCGATACAATAGCACACTCCAAACGGATTTGAAGCTGCTATACAGGCATTTTTAGCACTTTTTGCCGTTTGCCACGCACGCGCACCGGAGTCGTTTCATGGTCCCCGAAGATCCCTGGCACTTCGTCTGCTCCCGCGACCGGCTCGTTGATCCGGGCAGCCGGGCCTTCGTGCTGTCACAGGCCGATCGTGAGCTGTCCGGCTTTCTGGTCGGCCACGGGGGCGAGGTGCGCGCCTTTCGCAACCGCTGCCCGCATACCGGCGTGGCGCTGAACTGGGGCGGGGACCGGTTTCTGGACGTGGACGAGGCCTACATCCAGTGCAGCATGCACGGCGCGCTGTTTCGGCCGGAAGATGGCCGTTGTATCCACGGTCCCTGTGTCGGGCGCGCATTGCAGGCACTGCCGGTGCGGATCCGGAACGGCGACATCGAAGTGGCCTGGCCGCAGGCGGAAGACGCAAGCTGAACCGGGTTGCAAAACGCATTCGCACGGGGGAAGGGGCGCGTGATGCCGGTCACATTCGGCTAAAGCCCGCCGGGGCGGGGCCGATACGGTGTCTACGAGAACCGGAATTCGCTGTGCGAGGTTTCACGCATGTCTGCCAAATCCGTCCTTGGTGGCCTCTTGGCCCTGATGGCACTGTTCACCACCTGTATCGCTGCGGCCGAGCAGGTCTACATTTCCGATACCCTGCGGGTGGGCGTGCGTCCCGAACCCGACAATCGCACCGTGCCGGTGGCCGTGGTGCTCAGCGGTGCCCGGCTGGATGTGCTCGAGCGGACCGAAGGCTATCTGAAGGTGCGCACCGAGAAGGGCGTCACCGGCTGGATTCGCGAGGCCTATGTGACGACCGAGCCGCCAGCGAGTCTGCGCCTTGAGGCCGAACGGGAACGCCGCGCCGAACTGGAGCGCGAACTGGCCGAAGCTCGCGAGACGGCCCGGGTGCTGGAGGAGGCCAATCGCCGGCTGCTGGATCGTGCCGATGCCCTGGCCGCCGAACGCTCGCGCCTGATCCGCGAACAGGCCCGCCTGCAGGCCACCATCGAACCCCGTTCCTTCAGCACCGCCTGGATGTGGTGGCTCCTGGGCGTGGCCGTGGTCGCCGCCGCCGGCTTCTTCACCGGCATCACCTGGTACCGCGCCTCGGTCATGCGCCGCCTGGGCGGATTGCGAGTTTAAAAACAGGGTGTAGGGTGCGTTCGCGAAGCAACGCACCAATCAAATCAGGGACGAGGGACTAGGAACGAGTGGCGAGGAAAGGCGTTTGTGCACGACTCCGAAATCCTAGATGCCATGACAGGCATGGAGGAATCGAAAACCGAACCCGAATGTTTTGCCCTGTTCCTGGTAATGTAGGAGCGGCGCCCTCGCCGCGATGAACAAGATCGCGGACCCTCGGGGCAGGTACCAATTCACCACTGTTTGTAGGAGCGGCGCTCAGCCGCGATGAACGAGGCCGTGATTCTGGCGGCGTGTTCCAATCACACATCGAAGTCGTGAACGCGCTTTTCCTCGGCCCTCGCCACTCGTCCCTGCGGTTATCCGAATCCCTTCACCATCGCTTCCAGCACGTCCCCGGCCTCGAGCACGTCGTCCATGGCCAGGTAGAGTTCCTCTTCCGGCAAGCCGAGTTTCTCGAGCAGGCTGGCATCCGGTTCGTCGCTGGCCGCGTCGGACATGCTGTGTGAGCGCAGGAGCTGATCGGTCACCTGGACGAGCCACACCATCGCCTCGTGCTCGCCCTGATAGGCGGGATTGTGGTGTTCGCCGGCCACGGCGTGCAGCACGGCGGGCATGTCCCAGGCCTCCATCAGGCGCTGACCCAGCTCGGCATGGGTGACGCCGAGCAGGCGGGCTTCCATGTCCATTACCGGCACGTCGGGCTTGGCCAGCAGGGCCTTGTTGAGCCAGAAGTATTCGGATTCGAACAGTGCCGCCAGCACCAGGTAGCCGATGTTGTGGACCAGACCGCACAGCCAGGCATTGCCCGGCTGGATGTGCCACTGTCGCCCGTGGCGGGTGGCCAGCTTCTGCAGCAGGGCGGCGCTGAAAATGGCGTTGTGCCAGAAGGCGGCCAGGCCCATCGGCCCCAGTCCCGGCAGGCGAAAGGCCTGGCTCAGGGCCTTGCCCAGGGCCAGGTTGAGCACGTTCTCGTAGCCCAGCACGCGAAAGACGGCGTCGTTCAGATTGTCGACGTCATGCTGACCGTAGAGGGGGGAATTGGCGTAGCGGATGATGAGGCTCGCCAGCCCCGGATCCATTTTCACCACATCCACCAGCTGTTCTACCGTGGCATCCGGATCGTCGCGCAGTTCCAGCAGGCGGCGGGCCAGCTGCGGGATGACGGGCAGGCTGTCGAGTTCGGCGACCCGGTCACGGATGTCCATCCGGGGTGCGTTGGTGTCCAGTATTTCCGTATTCGGCATGGCGATTCCCTGGCAACAGATTGTGACGGGTTACAGGTTCTAGCGGCGGACAGGCACAGGGCTTGAACGAACCCGGTCGAAATGTGAACCGGTTAACAGTTCTGCCGGTGTCTCCGCTTTCCCCTTCCAAATCGTCCCCACGTGCAACAACTTTAGCTATAGTGAGGGAAAAATCCGTTTCCGGAGACAATCGTTCACAACCACGGCCGACCTTTCGAACCGAGACATGAGCCAGCGCAAGAAGACCAACATCGACATCGAGCGACTGCGAAAGCTCGAGCCCATTGCCGCCCTGTCCGAGGAGCGGCTGCAGGAACTGCTGCCCCTGACCGACGTGGAGCGCATCGCCCTGGGCGGCAGCCTGTTCCGGGAGGGCGATATCGACAACCAGACCATCTACCTGCTTCAGGGCGACGTGCACCTGAGCTCCTCCAACGGACGCATCGACCGCACCCTCAGCGCCCGGGACGAGGCCGCCCGTTTCCCGCTCGACGACAGCCAGCCCCGCCAGGCCACGGCCATCGCCCTGTCGCGGGTGGAGATCGTGCGCATCGACAACAACGTGCTCGACTACATGATGACCTGGGACCAGCTTGCCGTCTCCGAACATGCCGCGAGCGAGGAACCCCCTGCCGGGACGGAAGCCGGTTCTTCGGAAACGACACCCGAGCCGGCGCCGGAGATGCCACCCGTGCAGACGACCACCCCCGTCCCGACAGGCGGAGCAGCGGCCGGTGCTGCGGTAGCAGAGGCCGTGGCCACGGACGAGTCCGCCGAACCCGCGCCGGTCATCGAACCCTCCGTGAGTGAAGTGGGGCAGGTGCCAGGCGAAGCGACGGCAGAACCGTCCGAAACAACAGCGGAACCAGCCGAAGCGACCGCCAAACCGGCCGAGGGCAACTGGATCCGCCGCATGCGTCACATCATGGCCTTCAAGACGATGCCGCCGGCCAACATCAAGCGCCTGCTGGAACGCATGGAGAGCGTGGAGGTGAAGGCAGGGGAACGCATCATCGAACAGGGCGAGCCCGGCGACTATTACTACGTGCTCACCGACGGCCAGGCCCGGGTGACCCGCACCGTGGAGCTGGCGACCCTGGAGCCGGGGATCAGCTTTGGCGAGGAAGCCCTGATTTCCGGCGGCAAGCGCAACGCGTCGGTGACCATGCTCACCGATGGCGTGGTCATGCGCCTGTCCAAGGCCGACTTCGACGAACTGCTGCGCGAGCCCATGCTCCACCGCCTCTCGCCCGACGAGGCCCGGGTGGCCGTCGCCGGCGGCGCCCGCTGGCTCGACGTTCGTCATGCCCGGGAATTCCACCACAGCCACCTGCCGAAGGCGCTCAACATCCCCCTGCACGAACTGCGCATGCGCCTCGACGAACTGGACCCGGAAACCGCCTACGTCTGCTACTGCGGCACCGGCCGCCGCAGCTCCGCCGCCGCCTTCCTGCTGGCCCAGAAGGGCTTCAAGGCCAGCGTCCTCAGCGGCGGCATTCGGGTGATGGCGCAGGAACTGGTTACCAGGGACTAGGAACTGGGAACTAGGAACTCGGAAAAGCGTTTGGGGGTAGGCTTCGAGGGAATTGAACTGTGGTTATGGTGACTCGATATTTTCAACGCGGGTTTTGAAAATGTTTTTTCACCTTCACAGGAATCTATCCTGTAGGAGCGGCGCATAGCCGCGAAAATGCCCAATCGCGGCTATGCGCCGCTCCTGCATCACCAATAGATGAAGAACGTTTGAGCCCGATTTTCGAAGCCTCCATACCCGCTCTGGCATCAAGACTTTCGAAGTCGAGCACAAACGTCTTTCCTCGCCACTCGTCCCTCGTCCCTCGCCACTGTCTACCCGGGTGGCCAATGAAACTGCCGCCCCGCCAGCAGGTGCAGGTGGATGTGGAAGACCGTCTGGCCACCGTCCCGGTTGCAGTTCATCACCAGCCGATAGCCGTCCTCGGCTACGCCCAGCTCCTTCGCCAGATGGCGGGCGGTCAGCATCAGTTTGCCCACCAGTTCCGCGTCGCTGTCGTCGGCATCGTTGATGGTGGCGATGTGCCGCCGGGGGATGATCAGGACGTGATGCTTCG
>JALVBM010000181.1 GCA_027010665.1 Chromatiales bacterium | reverse complement strand
TCCTGCCGGAGGAGGACGACTTTCAGTCGTCCTCCTCCGGCAGGTAGATCGCGGTGGTGCCGTGATCGACGATCTGGCCGCTGTCGAAGATGAAGCGGTGGGCGCCGATCTGGATGACGTCGTCGTGCTTGAGGACGGCCTGGGTGATGCGGTTGCCGTTGAGTTTGGTGCCGTTGGTGCTGCCCAGATCCTCGAGCCGGTAGTCGTAGTGATCGTCGAGGTAGGGGTTGGGGGTGCGCACGATGCGGGCGTGGCGGCTGCTGACGGCGGCATCGTCGAGCTGGATATGGTTGTCGCCGATGCGGCCGATGGTGGTCTCTTCCCGATCGAGGGGATAGCGGTTGAGGGTGATGCCCTCGTGCTTGAGCAGCAGTCTGGCGGTCATTGCCCTACTCCGCGGCGATGAACTGGAGCTTGCTGCCGGCGACCTCGATGGTGTCGCCCACGCTCAGCTTGCGGCTGCTGGCGCCAAGGGGTTCGCCGTTGACCATGGGGGGATTGCCGCCACCGGCCGCCCCGCCCATGGGCATCAGATAGTAGTCCGAGCCGCGCCGGGCGACCACGGCCACCTGCAGGCCGGGCGAGCCAAGGGTGGTGTAGGGCTTGACCAGATCGATGGTTTCGCCGGCCTTGGGGCCGGAGAGGATCTTGATCTGATAGCGCTCGGCGACTGCCGTGGGTTCGCTGGCAGCCGCCGTGTCGGGCGGCAGGATCACCGTGCTCTCGAAGTCCTGCACCTTTTCGTCCATGAACTTCAGTTCATGCCGGCCGATGCGGATGATGTCGCCATGCTGGAGCTGACGGCGGGTGATCTTCTTGCCGTTGAGGATCACGCCGTTGGTGCTGTTGAGATCCTCGATGTAGGCATTCTGCAGCATCAGCACCGCCGCATGCTGGCCGCTGACGGTGGGATCGTCGAGCTGGATGTCGTTGTTGGGCTTGCGGCCGATGGTGGTGCGTTCCTTGGTCAGGGGGAACTCGCGCAGTACCGCGCCTTCGTGGATCAGGGTCAGTCTTGCCATGATGTCTCGGATTCCGGTCGGTTCGTGTCGCGTTCAGGGCCGGCGGCCGGGGTCATTCCTCGAGTGCCTCGTCGTCCACGTCCAGCCCCACGGTGTCGGAATAGGCTTCCTGGAGCTCGACGAGGATGATGGAGATGTTGTCCTTGCCGCCCTTCTCGTTGGCCAGGGCCACCAGCTCGCGGCTGGCCAGGTCCAGATCGTGTTCATACAGCAAAAGCAGTTGCAGAATCTCGTCATCCGTCACGAGATCGGTCAGCCCGTCCGAACACAGCAGGTAGACGTCGCCATTTTCGAAGGTTTCCTCGATGACGTCCACCTCCACCGTATCGGCGATCCCCAGCGCGCGGGTGATCAGGTTGCGGCTGGCGGAGAGCTGGGCCTCTTCCTCGCTGATATAGCCGTTGTCGAGCATTTCCTGCACCAGGGAGTGATCCGTGGTGAGGCGGGTCAGCTGCTTGCCCCGCAGGCGGTAGATACGCGAGTCGCCCACGCTGGCCATGATCACCCGGTTGCCGTGGAAGAGCTGCACGACGATGGTGGTGCCCATGCCGGCGCATTCCAGGCGGCTGTTGGCCATGCGGATGATCTCGTCGTTGGCGTAGATCACCGCCTCGCGCAGGGCATCGGCAAAGTTGATGATGTTGGAGGCGAGCATGTTGGGCGTGAGCACGTCGAGCAGCGCTTCGCGGATGCAGTTGACGGCCAGCTCCGAGGCCACCTCGCCGGCGTTGTGCCCGCCCATGCCGTCGGCCAGCAGGATCAGGCCCATCTGCGGATCCCAGGCGATGAAATCCTCGTTGTGATCGCGGACCATGCCCACATCGGTGATGCCGTACACGGCCAGTTTGGTGCCTTCCTGAATCACGCTGACGCCTTGCTCTTCTTGCGAGTGGTCTTTTTCTTGCCGGTCATGCGATCCCGGCAACGACGCAGGGCCTTGGCCATCTGCATGCCACTCTGGAAACGGTTCTCGGCCTGCTTCTGCAGGGCCTTGTTGATGATCTGGCTCAGGCAGGCCGGCAGCTCCGGCCGGAACATCCGGATGTCCGGGTGTTTCTCGTTGGCGATCTTGTACATCAGGCTGGCCAGCGAATCGGCGATGAAGGGCAATTCGCCGCTCAGCATCTGGTACAGGGTGATGCCCAGCGAGAACAGATCCGAGCGTCCGTCCACCTTGTTGCCGGCGAGCTGCTCGGGCGACATGTAGGAAGGACTGCCAAGGATGGTGCCTGTCCGGGTCTTGCTCGTATCGGTGAGACAGGCGACGCCGAAGTCGGTGACCTTCAGGGTGCCGCTGTCCCGGTCGTAGATTATATTGGCCGGCTTGACGTCGCGATGTACGACTTTCTGGCTATGGGCGTAGTCCAGCGCCTCGGCCACCTGGATGATGACGTCCACCACTTCCAGCGGTGGCAGCAGGGTTTCGGGCTTGCACCAGGCCATCAGGTTGTCGCCCTTGAGATAGTCCATGGCGATGTAGGACAGATCCTGATCCTCGCCCACGTCGTAGATGGTGACGATGTTGGGATGGTTCAGCCGCCCGGCCGTTTCGGCCTCGCGGAAGAAACGGGCCTTCACGTCGGCGAGCTTGTCGCCTTCGAATTCCTGCGCCAGGCTCATGGTCTTGATGGCGACGGTTCGCCCGATCTTGGGATCGTGGCCCAGATAGACCATGCCCATGGCGCCCCGGCCCAGCTCCCGATCGATCTGGTAACGGCCGATCATCGGTTTCTGCAGCCCGGTGGTGCTGATCACCAGCGTGCCGTTGGGCGCCTGCCCGCCGCCGCTGCCGCTGCTGCCACCGAGCACCAGGGCGTCGGAGACCTGCTGGGTGCGGCGAATGCGTTCCTGCACGTCGGCATAGTGGGGATCGTGTTCGGCGATGGTCTTGAACACGGTGACCGCCTTGTTGAACTGGCGCTTGCGCTCGTAGTCCAGCCCCAGGTTGTAGAGCAGATCCAGCAGTTCCTTGTTGAACTGGCAACGGCGATAACGCTCGAAGGCCTGATCGAGCTGCCCCTGGGACTGGAAGGACTGCCCCAGCGCGCGGTTGGCTTCGGAGAGTTCGGCATGGATGGCCTGCACGCGATATTCGATGAAGTGCTTGGTGCCGAGCAGCACGTGCCCCAGCAGCAACGCGGCCAGCGGGCCCATCAGCCTGATCCAGATGGACTCGGAAATCATGAAATAGAAGTGCACGTTCAGCAGGCCGATGATCAGCAGGGCCGTGAGCGACAGCGCCGTGCCCAGCCGCACCCGCGGCAGCAGGAACATCAGGTACAGGGCGATGAGCACGAAGGCGCCGAGAGTGGCCAGGCGGGTCCAGGCCGGTACCGCATAGAGTTCGTCGTTGAGCAGGCTGGAGACGGTGTTGGCCGCCACCAGCACAGGCGGCATCACCTGGCCGATGGGCGTGACCATGGGATTGAAATGCTGGCGGGCGGTCAGGCCGATGAGCACCGTCTTGTCGCGGAAGGCCGTACTGCCGACGTTGCGGTTGAGCACGTCCACCATCGAATACACCGGGAACGGCGGATTGCCCTTCTTGCCCCGATAGAAATGGGGATAGACGCGCAGCTCCGGATCGCCGGGGATGCGATAGTCGTCGAGCTGCACGTAACGGCCCAGGCGCACCTTGATGCTGCGGGTGGCCAGGTGACGGTTGCGGGCCACCATCATCAGGGAGAAGGACGGCAGGTAGGCCTCACCGTAGCGCATCACCAGCGGCTCGGTGCGCGCATAGCGCTGCCCGCCATAGCCGAGATTGATCAGGCCGGCACCGCCGGCGTGTTTGGCCAGCGGCTCGATGGGCGGATAGACCACCTCGGCCACCGGGACGTCGCTGGCCAGGAACCGTGACAGCAGCGGGAACGCTGGCGTGTCCGTTTCCACGTCGCGCAGGGTGTATTTCTTCAGGTAGTCGGGCAGCACCGCCTCGCTGCCGGGATGATGCTCCCGGCCCGCCAGGTAGGGCATGGCCAGCACCACCCGCCCGGCCCGGGCCAGGCTGCGGGCGAAGATCTCGTCGGTGTCCATGCGCGACTCGGCGCTCTTGAGCAGGCGCTGGATGGTGCGGTTCTTCAGTTTGGGCGTGGACTCGATGACATCCTTGAGTTCCTGGATGTACTCGAGGCCGTAGGGCGTCTGGGCCGAGTCGAGGGGAATGGCGAAACCGATCACCGCCGGGCGCTGGCGGCTGAGGATGCGGGTGGCCTCGGCCAGGATGTCCCGTGGCCAGGGCCAGGCGCCCAGCTCCTCCACGGCCTGATCGTCGATGGCCACCACCACCACGTCGGCGTTGGCCGGATCGGTGGAGGAGAAGCGGACGCCGAGATCATAGGCCAGCCATTCCAGGTCGCGCAGCGGTCCCTTGCCGGCGGCAAGCGCCACCGCCAGGACCACGGCCAGGCCGATGAACCAGTCTTTTTTCCAGTACCGTTTGCTCACTCCAACTCCAGCCATCCCGTCCATGGCAGGGGCGAGGCACGCCGGATTTGGCGCCGCCGCGGTTCCCGGGTCTCGCCGGATTCGAATCCGGTCGAATTCTTCTTTTCAATTCACAGGGTTATCGGCAGCTTGCCGCGGAACATGAGTATTCAGGAATTCCCGGGCGGGTGCAAATCGGCGTCCCGGCCGGAGCCTGGCGGGACGCCGAAAACTTCAGGATTTTCCGGAACTTGGCTTCTTGCGGAT
>JALVBM010000180.1 GCA_027010665.1 Chromatiales bacterium | reverse complement strand
CAGGTATTCGGCCAGGTTGGGCGTATAGGGGATGGCCAGCAGGGGCATGCCCGCCTCGTCCGGCGTGCGGTTGCCCTTGTGGGAGTTGCAGCGCCGGCAGGCCGTGACCACGTTGCTCCAGCAATCGAGTCCGCCGCGGGACAGGGGAATCACGTGATCCCGGGTCAGTTCCGAAGGCCGGTGGGGTTTGCCGCAATACAGGCACAGCTGCTGATCCCGCAGGAACAGTTCCGTGTTGTTCAGCGGCGGCACCAGACGCATGCGCCGCCGGAATTCACCGCGTACCGCAATGATGGAATTGATTTCGAGCCGGCTGCGCCGGCCATCGCGGCGGCGCACCCCGCCGCTGAGCTCGAAGGTATGCTCCCCGGCGGTCCAGGCCACCCGCTCTCGGCTGTAGAGACAGGCCGCTTCCTGCCAGTCGATCCACTTGACCGGCTGGCCGGTGATATCGAGTCGCAGGATGAGCGGAAAGGGCATTGGCAATCCTTGGGTTCTGTTTCAGCAGACTCTCATGATTCGGCCGCCTCCAGCAACCGACGGACCGGTCCGAACGAGCGCCGGTGGATGACGCTGACCCCGTGTTCGGCCAGCGCCTCGAGATGCACGCGGGTGGGATAGCCCTTGTGCCGGGCCAGTTGATACTGGGGATAGCGGGCATCGAGTTCACACATCTCCCGATCCCGGGCCACCTTGGCCAGAATCGAGGCCGCGCTGATGGCAGGAACCGTGGCGTCGCCCCGTACGATGGCCTCGACGGGGCAGTCCAGATCCGGGCACCGGTTTCCGTCGACCAGCACCTGCCGGGGACGAACGTCCAGCGCGGCCACGGCACGCTGCATGGCCAGAAGGGAAGCCTGAAGGATGTTGAGGCGGTCGATTTCCTCGACCTCTGCCCGGCCCAGCGCCCAGGCAACGGCCTGTTCCCGGATCGCCGCGGCCAGTTTCTCGCGCCGGGCCTCGGTCAGCTTCTTGGAGTCGGTCAGGCCTTCGAGGCCATGGTCGGCAGGCAGGATCACGGCGGCCGCGATCACCGGGCCGGCCAGTGGCCCGCGCCCCGCCTCGTCCACCCCTGCCGTGTACGACTCCGGACTCAACCTGCCCTCCCCCGTTTCGGTGTTGTTCTGCGAATAAGACTATCGTGGACCAAGTTTCCTATATAAAATGGCGTCTCACAAGCACCTTCCAGCCCACGCTGGCCATTTTCTGTTCATGATGAGACAGGGAACCCCCTGATGTCGAAAATTCGCACCGCCGTGATCGGCGTGGGCTACCTGGGCCGCTTTCATGCCCAGAAATACGCGCTGCTCGACGAAGCCGAGCTGGTCGCCGTCTGCGATACCAGCGAGGAAGCCGCCGGCCGGGTGGCAAGGGAACTCGATACCCGCGCCCTCAACGACTATCGCGATCTGGCCCCGGAAGTCGATGCCGTGAGCATCGTGGTACCGACCCAGAAACACCACGAAGTCGCCCGCCACTTCCTCGATGCCGGGGTGCACGTTCTGCTCGAGAAGCCCATCACCTCGACTCTCGAACAGGGCCGGGATCTGGTGGCACTGGCCCGGGACAGGGGCGTGGTCTTCCAGATCGGCCATCTGGAACGATTCAACCCTGCGGTCGTGGCCCTGGGCGATGTGCTCGACAGGCCCCGCTTCATCGAATCCCACCGCATCGCCCCCTTCAATCCGCGTGGCGCCGACGTCAATGTGGTGCTGGATCTGATGATCCACGACATCGACATCATTCTCGACTTCGTGCGCTCGCCAGTGACCGAGATTCGCGCCAACGGCGTGCCGGTGCTCTCCAGCGATACCGACGTGGCCAACGCCCGACTGCAGTTCGAGAACGGTTGCGTGGCCAACGTGACCGCCAGCCGGGTGAGTCTCAAGAGCGAGCGCCGGATGCGCATCTTCCAGGAAGACGCCTACCTCACCATCGACTTCCAGAACAAGACCCTCGGCATCCACCGCCGTGGCAAGGGCGAGATGTTCCCGGGCATTCCGGAGATCGACAGCCAGGAGATGGAATTCGAACAGGGCGACGCCCTGCTGGCCGAGATTCGCGCCTTCCTCGACAGCATCCGCAACGGCAAGCCGCCGGTGGTCAGCGGCGAGGATGGCCTGCGGGCGCTGGAGACCGCCTTTACCATTACCGACATTCTCGGCCGGGCCTGATCCCGGTCACCGACATCCGGAGCAAGTACGATGATCCCCATGGTCGACCTCAAGGTTCAGCTGCAGCGGCTCAGGCCGGAAATCGATGCCGCCCTGTCGGAGGTGCTGGACAATACCCATTTCATCCTCGGCCCCAACGTGCAGGCCTTCGAGCAGGAAGCGGCCGAGTATCTGGGCGTCCGGCACGCCATCGGCTGTGCATCCGGCACCGACGCCCTGCACCTGGCCCTGCTGGCCGCCGGCATCGGTCCCGGTGACGAGGTCATCACCCCCGCCTTCACCTTCATCGCCACGGCCGAGGCGATCCGCTACGTGGGTGCCCGACCCGTGTTCGTGGACATCGAGCCGGACACCTTCAATCTCGACGTGGCGTCGGTGGAAGCGGCCATCACGCCGAAAACCCGTGCCATCCTGCCGGTGCACCTGTTCGGCCAGCCGGCCGACATGCCGGCACTGATGGAACTGGCCCGGCAGCACGATCTGCTGGTCATCGAGGACTGTGCCCAGTCCTTCGGCGCCGACATCGACAGCAAAATGACCGGCGGCATCGGCCTGGCCGGCTGTCACAGCTTCTTTCCCAGCAAGAACCTCGGTGCCTATGGCGATGGCGGCATGGTCACCACCAACGACGACGCCGTGGCCGAACGGGTGCGCATTCTGCGCAACCACGGCAGCAAGGCGCGCTATTACCACGACGTCATCGGCTACAACTCCCGGCTCGACGAAATGCAGGCGGCCATCCTGCGCGTGAAGCTGAAACACATCGACGAGTTCAACAAGGGGCGTCGGCGCGCCGCCCATGCCTACAGCGAGGCGCTCAGGGACGTGGTCACCCCGCCCCACGAGAATGGCCAGGGTACCCATGTCTATCACCAGTACACCCTGCTCTCGGATCGCCGCGACGACATCCAGCAGGCGTTGCAGGCGGCGGACATCGCCTGTGCCGTCTATTACCCGGTTCCGCTTCATCAGCAGAAGGTCTTTGCCGGGGACTGTGCCGGACTGCGTCTGCCCGTCACCGAGGACGTCAGCGAGCGGTGCCTGTCGCTGCCCATCTTCCCGGAACTGACCGACGCGCAGATCACCCGCATCGTGGAGACCATCCGCGGCGCGCTCGCCTGATCCATGCCCGATATCCTGATCGTCGCCGGTGAAGCCTCGGGCGATCTGCACGCCGCCCACATCGTGCGGGGCGTGCGGGAACGCCGGCCCGACGTGACCTTCTTCGGCATCGGCGGCCAGGACATGCGCGCCGCCGGCGCCGAAATCCTGGTGGACTCGGCCGAGCTGGCCGTGGTCGGCCTGTGGGAAGTGCTGGCCCATCGCAAGACCATCTTTGGCGCGCTGGACAGAATGCGCGAGCTGCTCCGGACGCGCCGACCCGATCTCCTGCTGCTCACCGACTATCCCGACTTCAACCTGCGCCTGGCCGCGACCGCTAAGGAACTGGGGATACCCGTGCTCTACTACATCAGCCCCCAGGTCTGGGCCTGGCGCGAGGGCCGGGTGAAGACCATCCGCGAGCGGGTGGACATGATGGCCGTGGTCTTTCCCTTCGAGGCCGATTTCTATCGCCGCCATGATGTGCCGGTTCGCTACGTGGGGCATCCGCTCATTACCGAAGAACGTCCGCTGCCAGCGGATCGGGAATCCCTGCGTCGCAAATTCAGCCTCGAGGCCGGCGATCGGGTGCTGGGTCTCTACCCCGGCAGCCGACAGAGCGAGATCCGCCGTCTGTTGCCGATCATTCTGCAAACGGCGCAACGGATCCGCCGCGAACTGCCGAACGTGAAATTCCTGATGCCGCTGGCCTCGACCCTGCGGGAAGCCGATCTCCAACCGTATCTGCAGCAGTATCCCGAACTCGATATCCCGATCATCACCGGCCGCACGCCGGAAGTCACGGCCGTGTGCGACGCCATCGTCACCGTCTCCGGTACCGTGACCCTGGAAATCGCCCTGGCCGGCACACCCATGGTGATCATCAATCGCCTCAACTGGCTGACCTTCCAGATCGTGCGGCGCATGGTCAAACTTGAGCATGTCGGCCTGTGCAACATCGTCGCCGGTGAACGGCTGGTACCGGAACGGATCCAGCACGAAGCGACACCGGAGCATATTGCGGCTGATGTGCTGCCGATGCTGCGGGACGAATCCCTCAACAGGCAATATCGGCAACGCCTCGCCAAGGTGCGCGACATTCTCAGCGAGCCGCCGGAGGATGGGGATATCGTGGATTTGACGCTGGAGATGCTGGACCAATCCCAGTGAGGAGTGAAAGTCTTTGGTCCGATGCCGTGCAATCGGTTTTCCCTGGTCCTCAGCCCTCGTCACTCGCCACTCGGCCCTGATGTGATGGTGCGTTGCTGCGCGAACGCACCCTACGGGTCGGAGCCAGAAACAGGGTTTTCCTCGGCCCTCGGCCCTCGCCACTGTTGTTATCGTATGATGCCGCGTTCGGCGTGTTCCAGAAAGGCGACGAGATGTTCGAGGTGTGTGTCCATCTCCAGGGTGTCGCGGATTTGCTGGATGGCTTCATTGAGGGTGAGGCCGGAGCGATAGATGAGTTTGTAAGCGCGTCGCAGGTTCTGGATCGATTCCTTGTCGAAGCCGCGGCGCTTGAGGCCTTCGAGATTGAGTCCGTGGGGCTGGGCAGGATTGCCGCCGACCATGACGTAGGGCGGCACGTCCTTGCTGATGGCGCTGCCCATGCCGCAGAAGGCATGGGCGCCGATCTGGCAGAACTGGTGCACCAGGGTGAAGCCGCCGAGGATGGCATGATCCTCGACGAGAACGTGGCCGGCCAGCGAGGCGCCGTTGGCGAAGATGGTGTGATTGCCGATGAGGCAGTCGTGGGCGATGTGAATGTAGGCCATCAGCCAGTTGTCGTGGCCGATGCGGGTGACGCCGCCACCGTCCTCGGTGCCCCGGTTGATGGTGACGAATTCGCGGATGGTGTTGCGATCGCCGATCTCGAGGCGGGAGTCTTCGCCGTGGAATTTCTTGTCCTGCGGAATTTCGCCGATGGAGGCAAACTGGAAGATGTGGTTGTCGGCGCCGATGGTGGTTGGCCCCTGAATGACCACATGGGGTCCGATAATCGTGCCGGCGCCGATTTCGACCCCGGGTCCGATAATGGAGAAGGGTCCCACCTGGACGTCATCGGCCAGGCGGGCAGCCGGATCGACGACGGCCCGGGGGTCGACACTCATTCCACGTCACGCTCCGCACACATGAGCACGGCGCTGCACACGACGTTGTCGTCGACCCGTGCCTCGCCATCGAACTTCCAGATCCCCCGCTTCTCCTTGACGAAGTCCACCTGGATGATGAGCTGATCACCGGGGATGACCGGCTGCTTGAAGCGGGCGCTGTCGATGCCGACGAAGTAATACAGGGAACTGCCATCGGGCACGTGGCCGGCGGTCTTGAAGGCCAGGATGCCGGTCGCCTGGGCCATGGCTTCCAGAATCAGCACGCCGGGCATGATGGGCCGGCCGGGGAAGTGGCCCTGGAAGTAGGGTTCGTTGTTGGTGACGTTCTTGAGGGCCGTCAGTGTCTTGCCGACCTCGTAATCCAGAATCCGATCCAGCAACTGGAAGGGGTACCGGTGCGGCAGGTGTTGCATGATGTCGTGGATATCGAGCGTGTTCAAGGTTCTACCCCTTTCCTTCGATTTCTGCGAGTCGTTTTTCGAGTTTCTTCAGCTGCCGGGCCATCTCGTCCAGTTGCCGGAAGCGGGCCTGGTTTCGGTGCCATTCGCGCACCGGTTCCAGCGGTGTTCCCGAAGCGTAGACACCTGGTTCGCGGATGCTCTGGCGCACGTCGGCGCGCCCGGTGAGCACCACGTTGTCGGCGATGGTGATGTGGCCCACGATGCCGACTTCCCCGCCGAGCATGCAGTGCCGACCCAGGGTCGTACTGCCGGCAATGCCACTGAGTGCGGCAATGACCGTATCGGCACCGATCCGTACATTGTGGGCGATGTGCACCAGATTATCCAGCTTGACACCGTCTTCGATCACCGTATCGGCAATGGCCCCGCGATCGATGCAGACGTTGGCGCCGATCTCCACGTCGTCGCCAATGATCACCCGGCCCACCTGCGGGATCTTCAGCCAGCGACCATTGTCATCAGCCTGACCGAACCCGTCACTGCCGATTACAGCACCCGGATGGATCAGCACCCGCTCGCCGATCCGGCAGTCGGCGAGGATGGTGACATTGGCCAGCAGTCGGCCGCCCGCACCGATGCGGACGCCCTTTTCGATCACGCTACCGGGACCGATGACGCAATCGTCGCCCAGGACCACGTTCTCCCCGAGTGTGCAATGGGGCCCCACGTGCACGCGCTCGCCGAGCACGCAACTGTCGGGGACGACGGCGCTGGCATGGATGCCGGGTGCCGGACGTTCGACAGGATAGAGCAACGTGGCGGCCCGGGCGAAGGCCGCATGGGGGTTGTCCACGACCAGGGCCGCAACCGGGCAATGTTCGGCTTCGGCTTCGGGGACGATGACGGCCGTGGCGGCCGTGGACTGGAGGGCCTTGCGGTACTTCCCCTGGGTGAGGAAGGAGAGTTCGCCCTCGCCGGCGGCTTCGAGGGTGTTGACGGCATGGATCCGGGCATGGGGATCGCCGCGCAGCTCCGCGCCGATGCCCTCAGCCAGTTCGCCGAGTGTCAGCGCCATTATTGCGGTGATGTCCCGGCGGGTTTGGTCGGTGTCGTCCCGCCTTGCCGGCGGAGTCGCTCGAGAACCTTGTCGGTGATGTCTACCCGTTCACTGGCGTAGAGCACCGTGTCACCGAGCACGATGTCGTATCCGGCTTCCCGGGCCACGGCGACGATGGCATCGGAGATGAGTTTCTGCAGCTTGCCCAGTTCCTCGTTGCGACGCAGATTGAGATCCTCGAGGAATTCGTCGCGGGCGCGCTTGATGTCCCGCTTGAGGCTGGTGATCTTGCGCTCCTGCTTGAGCCGCATGCTCTCGCTCAGTACCGCGGCATTGCGGGCCAGTTCCTCCTCCAGCTTCTTCAGCTCCTTCTGCATGGCCACGATCTTCTTGTCCCGCGGCGCGAATTCGTTCTTCAGCAATTCCCGCGCCGCCTGGGCCTGGGGCGCCTTGTCCATGACGCGCTGGGTGTTGACGAAGGCCAGACGGGTCTCCTCGGCCCATGACAGCGAGGGTGCGCCGGAGACCAGCAACAGTCCCAGCAGCGTCAGACTTTGAACGAGCGTTTTCATCACTAGAATGCCGATCCCATGGTGAACTGGAAGGCCTGTAGTTTATCACCATCCTGCGTATTGAACGGAATGGCGTAGCTGAAGCGCAGCGCGCCCACCGGACTCAGCCAGAGCAGGCCGATACCCGTGGAAAACCGCAGGGAATCGGCCGTGATCGCGGCGTCCTTGGCGTACACGTTGCCCATATCCACGAAAGCCGTGAGCCGGGTCGAGCCTTCCGTTTCCGTGAAGGGATTGGGCAGGATCAGCTCGAGGTTGCCGATCAGCTTCTTCTCGCCGCCGATCCGCTCCTGCGTGGCGGGATCCACCGGTCCCAGGCTGTTGGCTTCGTAGCCGCGCACCGTGCGGCTGCCGCCGGCATAGTACTTCTTCCAGGGCGGCAGGCGGGTCGTGTCGCCAAAGGCGTCGCCGTACCCGAGATTCACCTTGGCCAGGAACGTCACCCGCTTGCTGACGGGGAAGTACTGGAGGTGCCGCAGGTTGACCTTATAATACTCCAAATCACCCCCGGGCACGGCGACCTCGGTGACAAAACTGGTGGTCCCGCCCCGGGTGGCCAGGATGCGCCGATCGCGCGAATCCCGGATCCAGGAATAGGTGGCCGGGAAATAGCCATAGCTGTCGCCATTTTCCGCCACGAAATCAAGCACATCCTGCGACACCAGCGTGCTGCCGAGCACGATGGTGGATTTCTCGTAGCCGACGGTGAAGCGGGACGAGTCGATTTCGCTCAGCGGGAAGCCATAGGTGATGTTGGCCCCGTAGCTGTCGGTGGTGTAGTTGGAGATCTGGGCTTCGGCCGCATCGATGGCGCGATAGTAGATACTGAAGCCGCGGGTGATCCCGTCCAGGGTATGATAGGGATTGCTGTAGTTGAAGCTGTAGTTCTTGGTTACCTGGCTGTTGTCCACGTTCACGCTGACCCGCTTGCCGGTGCCGAGGAAGTTCTCCTGGCTGATGGAGAAATTGAACAGGGCTCCCTGGGTGTCGGAATATCCGAGACCGGCCGACAGGTTGCCGGTGGGTCGTTCGACCACGTTGAAGTTCACGTCTACCAGATCCGGGGTGCCGGGGACGGCCGGGGTCTCGACCCCAACGGTTTCGAAATAGCCGGTACGATCCAGGCGCGTGCGTGACAGGGCGATCTTCTTGGTGGACATCCAGTCACCCTCCATCTGTCGCAGTTCGCGCCGGATGACCTCGTCCTTGGTCTTGGTGTTGCCGCTGATGTTGATGCGGCGCACATAGACCTTCTGCCCCGGATCCACGAACAGGGTCACGCCCACGGTCCGGTCCTTGTCGTCGATATCGGGAATGATGTTGACGTTGGCGAAGGCATAGCCAATCTCGGCCAGCCGGTCACTGATGCGCTTGGTGGAATCCACCGCCTCCTTGCGCGAGAAGACATCACCGGGCGCCAGCGTGATCAGGGACTTGACCACGTCCTTCGGCAGGATCAGCTCACCGGCCAGTTTCACGTCCCGTACCCGGTACTGCTGGCCTTCGGTGACGTTGATGGTGATATAGACGTCCTGGCGATCCGGGGTCAGCGACACCTGGGTCGATTCGATGTTGAAATGAATGTAACCGCGATCCAGATACCAGGACTTGAGTGTCTCCAGATCCCCCGCCAGCAACTGTCGGGAATACTGGGCGCCGCCGGTGAGGAAATTGCGCTTGCTCAGCTTCATGCGTGACAGCAGCACGGCATCGGAGAAGGCCCTGTTGCCGACGATGTTGATGGCGTAGACGCTGGCCTCCTCGCCTTCGGCGATTTCGATGCTCACCTTCACCCGGTTGCGTTCCAGCGGCGTGGTCGTCGTCTTGATCTGCACGCCATACTTGCCGAGGCTGTAATACTGGCGTTCCAACTCCAGGCGAATCTTGTCGAGCAATGCCCGATTGAGCACCTTGCCCTTACTCAAACCAATCTGCTTCAGTGCCTCTTCCATCTGTTCGGTTGGTATGGCATCGTTGCCGGTGATCGAGATCTCGGCGATGGAGGGGCGTTCGGCCACGAACACCACCAGGGTGTTGTCCTCCCGCTCGAGGCGCACGTCCTTGAAAAAACCGCTCTTGTAGAGGGCATGAATGACCCGCGCGCTCAGGTTCTCGTCCATGCGATCACCGATGCGCACCGGCAACTGGTTGAGCACGGCGCCTGCCGAGATTCGCTGCAGGCCCTCGATGCGGATATCCTTCACCACGAAGGGCTCGAAGGCCCGGGCGGGCAGCCAGAACAACAGCAGAAGGAAAGCAGCAAGGAAGCGTGGCATCGTCGGTTTGTTCTTCTTGTCAGGGTTGCAACAGTCGGGCGATGTCGTTGTAGAAGACGAACACCATCAGGGCCAGCAGAATGGCCAGGCCGATACGGGTTGCCAGATCCAGTACCGCGTCGGGTACCGGCCGGCGGGTCACCATTTCCACCAGGTAGAACATCAGATGGCCGCCATCGAGTACCGGAATCGGGAACAGATTGATGATTCCGAGACCGAGACTGACGATGGCCAGGAACTCCATGAACCGGGAAAAGCCGGCCGCGGCCGAGACACCGGCGTAGACCGCGATGTTGATGGGCCCGCTGAGATTGCGCAGGGAGGCCTCGCCGGCCACGATCTTGCCGAACATCTTCAGGGTCAGCACGGTATCGCTGGCAGTCTTCGAAAGCGCCTGCCCGATGGCCGACAGGGGACCGTAACGGTATTCGGTGCGCATCGATTCCGGCAGGCTGACGGCCGCTGGCCCGATGCCCATCCAGCCGATGGTGCGGCCCTCGTGCGCCTTCGCCTGCGTATGCAGAATGTGTTCGAGGCGTTGACCGTCGCGTTCGATCGTCAGGTGGATGTCCTGATCCGGACGGGCCTGCACGTAATCGACCAGTTCCCGCCAGTCGTCGATGGGCTGCCCGTCCGCCGCCAGGATGCGATCCCCCTTCTGCAGTCCGGCGGCGGCTGCCGGCGAATCGGGAACCACCTGCCCCACCACCGGCTCGATGGGCGGCTGCCAGGGACGAAACCCGACCAGCCGGAACAGCTCGCCCGGCTCGAGCTGTCCGTCCACGTCGCGCAGATCGAGCTGCACATCGTTGGTGATGCCTTCGGGGGTGCGCACGGTCAGGGCCAGTCGCCGCCCATCGACGATGCCCGAAACCAGCTCCTGGATGACCACGTCCCAGACGGGGGTGGGCTTGCCGCCCACGGCCACGATTTCCTCGTTCGGCTGCAGCCCGGCGAGCGCCGCCGGACTGCCGGGCGTCACCTCGCCGATAACGGGCTTCACGCCGGTGACGCCAACCACGAACATCAGCCAGTAGGCCAGGATGGCGAACAGGAAATTGAAGGCCGGCCCGGCCAGCACGATGGCAAAGCGCCGCCACACCGACTGACGGTTGAAGGCCCGGGGCAGTTCGTCTTCGGGTACCGGTCCCTCGCGCTCGTCCAGCATCTTCACATAACCGCCGAGCGGCAGGGCGGCGACGACGAATTCGGTGTCGTCGGTCCGGAGACGTCGTTGGTACAGCGGCTTGCCGAAACCGATGGAATAACGCAGCACCTTGACCCCGAGCCGCCGGGCCACCCAGAAGTGGCCGAACTCGTGCACGGCAATGAGAATGCTGATGGCGACCAGGAAGGCCAGCAGGCTGAAGAGTATGCTCATGGGTGTCGGTCTTCGCTCCGGTGGGTGATCCAGTCCCGGGCCGCTGCGCGGGCCCGTCTGTCGACCGCGAGGATGGTGTCGAGATCCGTGGCGCTGGTCGCCGCGATCCGATTCACGACGTCTTCGACCAGTTCGGCAATCTGCGTGAAGCGGATACGGCCTTCCAGAAACGCCGCCACGGCCACTTCATTGGCCGCATTGAGGATCGCCGGCGCCGTACCGCCGTGGCGTGCGGCGTTCTCGGCCAGGCGCAGGGCCGGAAACCGCTCCGGATCCGGTGCCTGGAACTCGAGGTTTCCGACACGATAGAAATCCAGGGGTTCCACACCGGCACTCATGCGCTCGGGCCAGGCCAGGGCATGGGCGATGGGGGTGCGCATGTCCGGCTGGCCGAGCTGGGCCAGCACCGAACCGTCCACGTACTGCACCATGGAATGGATCACGCTCTGTGGGTGTACCACGATGCGGATCCGATCCGGGGTGGTCTGAAACAGCAGGCAGGCCTCGATGAGTTCCAGCCCCTTGTTCATCATGGTGGCCGAGTCCACGGAAATCTTGCGGCCCATGCTCCAGTTGGGGTGGGCGCAGGCCTGATCCGGCGTCACGTGTGCCAGGTCTTCCAGCGGCAGTTCCCGAAACGGGCCGCCGGACCCTGTGAGCAGGATTTCCTGCACACCGACCTGGCCCAGGCCGCGCTCGAAATGCGCCGGCAGACACTGGAAAATGGCATTGTGTTCGCTGTCGATGGGCAACAGGCGTGCCCCGCTGCGTTGCACGGCTTCCAGCAACAGCGAGCCGGACATCACCAGAGCTTCCTTGTTGGCCAGCAGAATGCGCTTGCCCGCCTCTGCCGCGGCCAGGGTTGGCAACAGACCGGCGGCACCGACGATGGCGGCCATGATCTGATCGACGGCCTCCATGACGGCCACCTCGCCGAGGGCCGCCGCACCCGCGAGAACCCGGGTAGCCAGCCCCGCCTTGCGGACCTTGTCGACGAGTCTTTCCGCAGCGGCCTCGTCCACCATCACCGCCACTTCGGGACGGAACTCGCGGATCTGTTCGAACAGGCGTTCCACCTGGCTGAAGGCGGTCAACGCGACCACGCGATAGCGATCGGCATGCTGGCGCAGCACGTCCAGCGTGCTCAGACCGATGGAACCGGTCGAACCCAGGATGGCAATGCCCTCACGCTTCATGCAGGACGCACCAGCAGATTGAGCCCCATGAGGAAGATCGGCGCCGCGGCGGTCAGGCTGTCGATGCGATCGAGAATGCCGCCATGGCCCGGCAACAGATGGCTGCTGTCCTTCATTCCGGCTCGGCGCTTGAAATAGCTCTCGTTGAGATCCCCGACCACGGAAAAGATCACCGTGGCGATCGCCACCAGCAGGAACACCGCCCAGCGCGATGACGGGATGTCCAGCCAGACGGCACCGCCAATGGCGATGAGCAGGCTGGCCAGAAGCGCGCCGTAGACCCCTTCCCAGGTCTTGCCCGGGGACACGTTGGGCAGCAGCTTGTGACGGCCAAAGGCACGACCCGTGAAATAGGCGGCCGTGTCGGCGCCCCAGACCAGCAGCATCAGCAGAATGATGTAGGGATAACCCAGTCCCGGGGTATGGCGCAGGAGCACCACGGCGAAATAGGCGCCGAGCAGAACGGGCAGTCCGCTGATCAAGGCGCCCGGGCGATTCACGCCGTGCGGGACGGGATGCCGGCGGAAGCGCAGCAGGCCCAGCAGGATGCCGAGCCACCAGAATCCGGCCAGCAGCAGAACACCGGCCTGCCAGCGCGGCGCTTCCGGCAACCGGAACAGCAATACCACGAGAACGCCGACCAGCACGGCATACATCACGGGCAGGATGCCGCTCAGCCCCCCCAGCCGGCCCCACTCCCAGGCCGCCAGGACGATGACCAGCCCCCAGACGACATTGAAGGCCGTCTCGGGCAGGGCCACAATTGCCCACAGGGCAAGCGGGGCCAGTACCAGCGCCGTCAACACCCGCTGTCTAAGCATTCCGCTGCTGCTCCACCTGTTCGCCGGTCTGCCCGAAACGCCGCTGGCGGTGGGAGAAGGAAATCACAGCCTTCTCGAATTCGTCGCGATTGAAATCCGGCCACAGCACCGGGGTGAAATAGAGTTCCGTGTAGGCCAGTTGCCAGATTAGAAAGTTCGAAATGCGCTGTTCGCCGCCGGTACGGATGAACAGATCCGGTTCGGGCAGATCCGCGAGGCAGAGATTCTCGGCGAGCCGTTCGGGGGTAATGTCCTCCGGCGTGATGTCGCCGGCCGCCACCTGCTCGGCCAGTGTGCGGGCCGCCTGGGTAATGTCCCAGCGACCGCCGTAATTGGCGGCGATGTTCAGCACCAGGCCGGTATTGTCGCGCGTGAGATTCTCTGCGTCCTCGATGCGCTGCTGGATTTTTTCCGGAAAGGCGCTGCGCTCGCCGATGATGCGCAACTGGACGTTGTGGCGATGGAGCTTGCGCACTTCCCGCTCCAGGGCCAGCAGGAACAGCTCCATGAGAAAGCCCACTTCCCTGGCCGGTCGCCGCCAGTTTTCGCTGGAGAAGGCAAACAGGGTCAGGACCTCGATACCCAGCTCGCCGCAGGTCTGCACCAGCTGGCGGACCACTTCCACGCCGGCGCGATGCCCGGCCACCCTTGGCTTGTGCTGGCGCTGGGCCCAGCGACCGTTGCCGTCCATGATGATGGCCACATGTCGAGGCAGGCCCTCCGGGCCAAGCTGTTCCAGGCAACGACGGGCCGCTTCGGTCAGGTTCGAATCGCTCAACTGGTTACTCCGTCATTGCCGGCGTCGCATGGGCGTCGCTCAGATTTCCATCAGATCCTTTTCCTTGGCCTCCACCAGCTTGTCCACTTCCGCCACGTACTTGTCGGTGATCTTCTGGATGTCGCCTTCGGCGCGCCGCTCCTCGTCCTCGGTGATTTCCTTTTCCTTGAGCAACTGCTTGATGTCGCCAAGCACGTCGCGACGGATGTTGCGGATGGCCACCTTGGCATTCTCGCCTTCCTGGCGCACGATGCGGATCATGTCCTTGCGCCGTTCCTCGGTCAGCGGCGGCAGCGGCACGCGAATGACCTCGCCGGCGGTGGCCGGGTTCAAACCCATGTCCGAGTCGCGGATGGCCTTTTCCACCGTGGAGACCATCTGCTTCTCCCAGGGTGTGACGGTCAGGGTCCGGGCATCGGAAACATTGATGTTGGCCACCTGGGACAGGGGCACGTTGGAGCCGTAGTATTCCACGGTGATGTGATCCAGCAGGCTGGTGTGGGCGCGACCGGTGCGCAGCTTGGCCAGTTCGTGCTTGAGCGCCTCGACACTCTTGCCCATGCGGGATTCGGCGTCCTTCTTCAGTTCCTCGATCATGCGTCTGCCCCTTTCTTTATTCCACCAGGGTGCCTTCGTTCTCGCCGCGCACCACGCGCAGCAGGGCCCCTGGCTTGTTCATGTTGTAGACCTTCACCGGCATGTGGTTGTCCCGGCAGAGGACGATGGCGGTAGTGTCCATCACCGCCAGTTTCTTCTCGATGACCTCGTCATAGGTCAGGCGTTCGAACAGCCGTGCATCCGGATCCTTGACCGGATCGGCCGAATAGACGCCATCCACCTTGGTGCCCTTGATCACCACGTCGGCGTTGCTTTCGATGCCGCGCAGGCTGGCCGCGGTATCGGTGGTGAAGAAGGGGTTGCCGGTACCGGCGGCATAGATGACCACCCGCCCGGCTTCGAGATGATGGATCGCCCGGCGGCGAATGTAGTCCTCGCAGACCCCGTGAATGGGGATGGCGGACATCACCCGCACCGCCATGCCGGCATTTTCCAGGCCGTCCTGCAGGCCCAGGGCATTGATCACCGTGGCCAGCATGCCCATGTGATCGCCGGTCACCCGATCGGTGCCCCCGGCCGAGAGGCTGATGCCGCGGAAGATGTTGCCCCCGCCGATGACCATGGCGATCTGCACCCCGAGATCGTGCAGCTCGCGGATCTCGCCGGCCAGGCGCTGGACCACGGCCGGGTCGATGCCGAAATCCTGCCCGCCCAGCAGCGCCTCGCCGCTGAGCTTGAGCAGGATCCGCCGGTACCTGAGTTCTGCCATGGACCGGCCTCAGCCCTTGACCTGGGCCATGACCTCGTCGGCGAAGTTCTCCTGCTTCTTCTCGATGCCCTCGCCCACCTCGTAACGGGTGAAGCCGGCCACCTTCGCATTCTCCTTCTTCAGAAGCTGCTCGACGGTCTCGTCGGGGTTCTTGACGAAGGGCTGACCCAGCAGGGTGATCTCCTTGAGGAACTTCTTGATACGCCCGCCGATCATCTTCTCGATGATCTCCGGCGGCTTGCCGCTCTCGGCCGCCTGGGCGGCGAAGATTTCCTTCTCCTTCTCGATCACCTCGGCCGGCACGTCGGCCTCGGAGACGGTCATCGGCC
>JALVBM010000179.1 GCA_027010665.1 Chromatiales bacterium | reverse complement strand
GTGCCGCCGGTTCACTGGGTGGTGCATGATGCCACCGGCAGGAGTATCGTCATCGAGTATGTGAAGGGCCGGTTGAACGTGCACGACAACCCGCTGGGAATCATGTCCAACTCACCCGCGTTCGATTGGCACATGACCAATCTGCGCAACTACGTGAACCTCGAAATCAGGAATTCCCCCACCCTCAAACTCGGATCGGTGGAATTGAAACCGCTCGGCCAGGGCGCCGGCATGCTGGGTCTTCCCGGGGACTATACGCCGCCATCCCGTTTCGTTCGGATAGCTGCTTTCAGCCAGGCGGTGCTGCCATCGAAGACCGGTTGGGATGCCGTTCTGCAGGCCTTTCATGTGCTGAATGCGTTCGACATTCCCAGGGGCGTGGCGCGAGAGCGGGAAAAGGACGCGCACGGCAACATCGTGGCGGACTACACGACCTGGACCAGTGCAAACGACCTCAAACGGAAACGTTTTTACTTCCGTACCTATGACAACAGCCGTATCCGCATGGTGGACCTGATGCGCATGGACCTCGACGGCAAGAAAATCATCACCATTTCCATGCAGGGCAGCGAAGAAGTGCAAGATATTACACCCTGAACACGTCCCCCTGCTTGGTGGCATGCGGGAGACAGGGCCGCGATTCCCGATTTCTGCACCGATAGCGAGCTCTCGAAGAACACCCGATTGGACGCTTCCCGGGGTCACCGCAAAGGATGAATTTACGGTTGCGAATGTCAGGGTGTATCAATCGTCACCATCATTGCAACGCGCATGGCGGTTGAAAAAGCGTGGCCACTATCGGCCGGTATGTTTCTGCGAGTTGTTATGTGCCGGTCTCTTCTCTCGTATGCCGAGGCGGGATCAGGCTCCCGTCGTTTCCTCCCGCACACCGAAGAATATGGCATAGAGTGTCGGGACGACCAGGAGGGTCAGGAAGGTGGCGAAACCCAGCCCAAACATAATGGTCACTGCCATGGAGACGAAGAAGGCATCGGTCACCAGTGGCAGCATGCCGAGGATGGTGGTGCCGGCAGCCATGGAAACCGGGATAAGGCGGCTGGTGCCTGCGTCGATAATGGACAGGAACGGGGCCTTGCCGGCAGCCTGCTGCACATCGATCTCGTCGATGAGGACGATGGCGTTCTTGATCAACATCCCCGACAGGCTCATCAGGCCGAGTAGTGCCATGAAACCGAACGGCTGGTTCAGCAGCAGCAGCCCCAGAGTGACACCTACGATCGACAGTGGTACGGTCAGCCAGATGATCAATGTCTTTCGGATGGAGTTGAACAGGGCCAGCACGATCAGCACCATGACACCGAAAAAGACCGGTATGGTCTTGTTCAGCGCGTCCTTGGCTCCCCTTGAATCTTCTGCCTCGCCACCCCAGGCCATGAAATAGCCGGGACGATCGGCCAGAGGCAGTATGTCATGTTCCAGCAGGGGAATGGTGGTGGCGGTATACGCCTCTGCGGGAACCTCCCTGCCGAGATATTGCAACACGTCCACCTTCAGCGCCTGTTCGACGGCAGGCTTGACCCGATTGAACAGCTCGCTGGGGAGGCCTTGGCGGGGGTCCAGATGGATCTTGAGCATGTGTTCCCGGTCCCGCCGCCAGATCGCCGGATTTTCAAAAACGACCCTGAATTCATCTACCACCTGGTCCACGGGAATCATCTGCTGGGCTGCCGGGCTCCAGACCTGAATCGCGCCGAGGTTGTCCAGATCCACTCGTTCGGATGCGGGAGAGCGCGTGATGATGGGCAGTAACTCGTCCCGTTCTCGATAGATACCCACCTTGCGACCTTCCACTGCGGCCTGGAGGGCGGCGGCCAGCTCCGGCCGGTCCAACCCGGCACGCCGGGCCTGGGTTTCGGCCATTTCAGGCTTCAACACCAGGATCGGGTTTCCCCATTCGTTGCGCGGGGTCTTGGCAGCGGTGTCGGCAGTCATGACCTTTTCCGCCTGTTTTGCCAGGCGCCGCAGCGTCACCGGGTCCGGACCCTGGATGCGTAGCTGTATCTTGCCGCCTGTGGAGGGACCGTTGACGAACATACGGACATTGACGATGGCCTGTGGCATCAGTTCCTCCAGTTGTACCTGCAGTGTCTTCGACAAGGCAGGAATGATATTGTAGTCCTTTACGTCGGCGATTATCCGGGCAAAGTTGGGATTGGGCAGCTCGGGCGAATAGGTGAGCAGGAAACGGGGTGATCCGCCACCGATCTGGGTTGTAACGGCAGTGATCTCCGGCCGTTGCTGCATGAACTGCTCGACTTTTTCCATTTGTTTGCGGGTGGACTCGATATCAGTCCCTTCAGCAAACCAGAAGTCGACATAGAATTGCGGACGGGTGGAATCCGGAAAGAAGGACTGTTTCACGGAACCAAAACCGACCAAAGCAACCACGAACAGAGACAATGCCACACCGGCGGTAATCCATCGGTGATTGATGCAGGCGCGCAGAATCGATTTGTATATCCGGTAGAAGCCGCCTGCATACGGATCACGGTCATTATTTTTGGTTCCACCCTTGCCGGTCTTGAGAAAGGTTTTTCCAAACAGGGGCGTACTGGTTACGGCCGTAACCCAGCTGAGCAACAGGGAAATGAGAATCACCAGGAACAGGCTGCGGGTATATTCTCCGGTATTGTGTTGAGAAGTGCCGATGGCAGCAAAGGCAAGAATCGCGACCACGGTGGCCCCAAGCAGGGGCAGGGCGGTCTGACCCACAACCTCTTTTGCAGAACGTAATGCATCCATGCCCCGTTCCATGCGCATCCGCATGCCATCGGTTACCACGATGGCGTTGTCCACCAGCATCCCAAGCGCGATCACCAGAGCCCCGAGAGAAATGCGCTCCAGGGTGATGCCATACATGTTCATGAAGATAAAGGTGCCGGAGACGGTGACGAACAGGATGGCACCGATGATCAGCCCGCTGCGCAGCCCCATGAATGCGAGCAGCACAACGACGACGATGGCGATTGCTTCGGCCAGATTTATCAGGAAACCGTTGATGGCCTTGGTCACCGCCTCGGACTGAAGGGCTATGATATTGCCTTCAATGCCGATTGGAAGTTGATGCTTGAGCTCCTGGAAACGTTTTTGCAATGCCTCACCCATCACCACCACATTGCCGCCGGAAACCGTGGAGATGCCAATGCCAATGGCAGGTTGGCCGTTGTAGCGCAGTATATTTTTTGGTGGATCCTGGTAATCACGGATGATATCTGCCACGTCTCGCAGATAGACCAGTCGGTTTGATCCCTCTCCCTGACCGCGGATGAGCAAATCACCGAATTCCTTCTCGCTGGTGAATTCGCCGGTTGGACTCAGGGGGATGCGCTCACCGCCGATGGTCAGGTTCCCTGCTGGTGATACCAGGTTTTTGGCCGACAAAGCACTGTAGATCTGCCGTGGGGAGATACCCAATTGTGCCATCTTGTCCCGGCGCATCTCCACGTAGACAGCCTCAGGCTGCTGGCCGTAGAGGATGATCCGCTTCACGTCCTGAACCTTGAGCAACTCCCGTTGCAGGAACTTGGCCACCTCGTACAGTTCCCGGTAACTGTAGCCGTCACTGGTCAGGGCCAGGTAGACGCCATAAGTATCACCGAAGTCATCGTTGACCAGCGATGGCCCGGCCCCGGGTGGCAGTTTGTGCTGGTTGTCATTGACCTTGCGACGCAACTCGTCCCAGATCTGCGGCAGTTGGGCGGCGTCGGTCGTGCGCTTGATATAGACATGGACGATGGACAGATCGCGTGAAGAACGGGATTCCACGTAGTCGAGAGGGCCAAGCTCCTGCACGGCCTTCTCGATCACGTTGCTGACTTCCTCCGCCACTTCTTCGGCAGAAGCGCCGGGATAGGGGGTGTAGATCATCGCCTCCTTGATGGTGAATTCCGGATCTTCCAGTCTCGGCAGGCCCTGGAAGGCAACAATGCCGGCGACGGCCACGACAGCTGTCATCACCCAGGTGATGACACTGTGTCTGATGCTCCACTCGGCAATGTTCATCAGTAGAGAATCTCCTGTACCGGCTTGACTACCATTCCCGGCCTGAGATAATGCACACCGGCAATGGCGATGACTTCGCCCGGCTCGACCCCGCTGTAAACCTGCACCCTGCCGTTGCTCGCCTTCTTCGCTTTCACCTCCCGCCGGGAAACGCCATGGGTTTCCGGATCGATCACCCACAGCCATTGCTTACCATCGGCCTCCAGCAGCGCACTCGCGGGGATGCTGAATGTCGGACGGCCGTCCTCTGCCTGGGGGAAGAGCGTGACCTGAGCCGTCATGCCCGGCAGGATATTGGCCTCCGTGATCTCAGGCAGGGCGAAAACAACCCGGTAGGTGAGCGTTTTTGGGTCGGCCCGGGTACTATATTCCTTGACCGTGACCGGCAGTTTAAGACCCGGCGCCGCACTGAATGTCGCTACCATTTTCATATCCTGAGCCGGTTTCTCCCGGATGATCACGTCTTCCGGCACATCCACCACCAGTTCAAGTTGCCTAGTCTCCTGCAGGCTGAGCACGGGTTGCTTGGCCTTTACGTCGGTAAAGTTCTCCACGAAGCGCCGAGCCACGACGCCGTCGAATGGCGCACGCAGATAAGTGTCCTCCAGCCGTTTTCTGGCACGCTCGAGGTCGGCTTCTGCCTGTTCCTTTTTCGACACCATCCTGTCATAGTCGGCACGCGAGACGAAGTTCTGTTCCACCAGTTTCTTGTAGCGCCGGT
>JALVBM010000178.1 GCA_027010665.1 Chromatiales bacterium | reverse complement strand
TCACCTAACGCTTCACATCACCGCCAGCAAAAACAGTGCGAGGAACAAGCGGCACTTTTTTACGCCCGAGTGAATTTGCCATGTTATGACTTTTAGTTTCCAGTCGGTGCTGTAAGCCACTTTGATTCCATTTGCATATGTTCTTGAAGCATTTTTAGGTACTTATGCTCATGGGCATACTCATTTGCGTATTTTTTACCAAGCGACTTGTCAATTTGGTAAATGGCTTGAAGAGCATCACCACGAAAATAATAGATTTCTTCTTTTGACTTTAATATTTCTTCTAGCGTTGGTAATGCTCTCATGTCACCAATATACCCCAATGCACCAATTGCATAGCGTCGATAACGCATATCCTTGTGTTTTATCGCTTCGCAAATAGCTAGCGTCATTGCTTTGCCAGCCTCAATTAATGGGTCATCTAATTCTGGCTCATGATCACCAGCATAAAACTTTTTCCATGTCTCGGTAAATTCTGCGCCGCCTGGGTAGTATTCTTTATGATTATTATGGTCAGCTTTCGCTGTAGTGACGTAAAGCAAGATCATGCATAATAATATAATATTTCTCATTTGTGGCCCAAACGACAAAGCTAACGTGAACAACACTCAACGCAACCATGGTATGCGTTGAGTATTGTGTTGCAGTTTAAAGCTTTGTTAGCTTTCCGCTCCAATATATTTGTGTCTTATCGTGCCCTGATAGTTTGAATTCTTCACCATACTTTTCTTGCATATAATCAAAAAACAAAACTATTGTTTTGATTTGTTTTTGATTAAATGTTGAAAAACGTTCAAGTTGATAATTTTGAACATCGTGGTTTGTGCTCGGAGTCAATTCATACAAAACTATTTCCATTAGTATCTCTTCAGGATCAAATTCTTCAATGCTTATTTTCATAAACCCCGGCAGATAATAATTAAATGCTTCTGACGACATAAAACTTAAACATGCCTCATGTGGACCTCTGTATTCATTTAAGAGCGTTTGTAAAGAAAAAG
>JALVBM010000177.1 GCA_027010665.1 Chromatiales bacterium | reverse complement strand
CGGCGCACGCCGTAGACCACCACCTTGCCCAGTTCCAGGCCGTCCACCTGCTGGGCAATGGCTTCCAGGTCGTGGGGATAGTAGTTGAGACCGTGGGCGAAGATGATGTCCTTGCGCCGGCCGGTGACCACAAGCTCGCCGTCGTGCAACAGCCCCAGATCGCCGGTGTCGAGCCAGCCGTCCCCGACCAGGGCGGTGGCGTTGCTGGTCTCGTCGTTGTAGTAGCCGGCGGTGACGTTGGGGCCGCGGATGTGGATGGCGCCCACCACGTCTTCCGCCAGGGGACGGTTGTCCTCGTCGGCGATGCGCAGCTCGCAGCCGGGCACCGGCCGGCCCTCGATGGCGAAGCCGACCGCAGCCGGATCGTCGCGGTCCACCGGCTGCACGGTCTCGTGCAGGCCCAGATGATCCCGGTGCAGCCACAGGGTCCGGAAGGGCTCGCCCGGCGGCGGGAAGGCCACCGCCAGGCTGGCCTCGGCCAGGCCGTAGACGGTGTACATGCTCTCGCGCGGCAGGCCCGCCGGCGCCAGGCGGTCGAGAAACTGCTCGCACAGATCCACCGAGATGGGTTCGGCGCCGTTGTAGATGAGCCGCACCGCGGACAGGTCGAGATCGCTCACCGGCTTGTCGCCCAGCGCCTTGAGATAGTGCTTGTAGCCGAAGTTGGGCGAGCAGAGGATGGTGGCGCGGGTCTCGCTGGCCTTCTGCAGCCACAGCAGCGGCCGGCGGCTGAACAGTTCGGTGGGCATCAGGTACTGGTGCATGCGGCAGGCGAGCATGTTCAGGTGGAAGCCGATGAGGCCCATGTCGTGGGTCAGGGGCATCCAGCTCAGGCTCACGTCGTCCTCGCTGAAGCGGCCCGCCTCGAGGATGCCGGCAATGTTGGCAAGGATGTTGGCGTGGGTGAGCACCACGCCCTTGGGATCGGAAGTGGAGCCGGAGGAGAACTGGATGAAGGCGGTGTCCTCCGGCGCGGCATCGTGGGGCACGCCTTCCGGGCCGTCCTCGTCCATCAGGGTTTCCACCTTCAGGGTCCGCGCCTGCAGGGCGGCCAGTTCGCCGGGCATGTCGTGGTTGGCGGCGAAGCTGCCGAGGCGGGCCAGGGTTTCCTGTTCGGTGTACAGCCAGGGCCGCTGCAGGCGGGCGAAGATGCGGAACACCTTGGCCCGGTGCTCGTCGCTGATCCCGGGCGCCACCGGCACCGGCACGATGCCCCCGAGCACGCAGGCCCAGAACATCTCGATGAACCGCCGGTTGTCCTTCAGCAGCAGGATCAGTTCGTCGCCGGGCGTGAGCCCCTTGGCCTGCAGGCGGCCGAGCAGTTGCAGGGCAGCCGTGTGCAGATCCGCGTAACGCTGGTGGTCCTGGCGATCACGGGCTTCGATGTAGGTAATGCCGCGCTCACTGCGGGCGGCGGCGCGCAGGGCATCGGGCAGGGTGAGGTAATCGTGCATGGTGTCCTTCAGACGGGAGTGATGCGATAGCGCAGGTTGTGGCGCGTGCGCAGGTTGATGAACGGTTCGAGTTCCAGCGGCTGCTCGTCGCGGTATTCCAGCGAAAACCGCGGCAGCATGAGGCCGAAGTGGAGCTGCATCTCCAGCATGGCGAACACATCGCCGATGCAGCGCCGGGGGCCGGCCGAAAAGGGAATGTAGGCGGTCGGGTGGCGGGCCTTTTCCGCCTCGGGCGCGAAGCGATCCGGATCGAAGGCTTCGGCATCGGGCCAGTGGGCCGGGTGGCGATGCAGGTAATAGGGTGAGATGAACAGATCGGTGCCGGCCGGGATGGCGTAGTCCCCGATCCGATCGTCGCCGATGGCGGTGCGGCTGAACAGCCACACCGGCGGATAGAGCCGCAGCGCCTCGCTGACCACACGCCGGATGCGCTCGAACCGGCCCAGTTGTTCATAACCGGGCATCGCCCCGCCGGTGACGGACAGGATTTCCGCCCGCGCCCGTTCGGCCTCCTCGGGATGGCGGGCCAGAAAGTACCAGGTCCAGTTGAGGGTGATGGCCGAGGTCTCGTGGCCGGCGATGATGAAGGTCATCAGCTCGTCGATGAGCTCCTTGTCGCTCATCGCCTCGCCGGTGTCCCTGTCGCGGGCATCCAGGAACATGGCCAGGAAGTCGTCCCGCTCGGGCCGGGTCTCGCGCCGCCAGTGGATGAGATCCTGCATCAGCTTCATCAGGCCGCGGAAGCGCAGCACCACCTGCATGTCGCGGGTCAGATCCTCGGTGAGGAAGGCGAAGGGATTGCCGCCCTGCTGATCCGTGAGGCGGTCGAAGTCCTCCCCGAACAGGGTGCGCAGGATCACTTCCAGCGACAGATCGGCCGCCTCGGTGGTGACGTCGATCACTGCGCCTGCGTCGGCCAGCGCCTGCCAGCGCTCGCGGCGCGCGGCGTTGGCCTGCTGCACGAAGCGCAGCATGCGCGCGAGCACCTTGCGGTTGAAGGCCGGCTGGATCAGCCGCCGCTGGCGCCGCCAGAAGGCGCCGTCGGAGACGATGATGCCGTTGCCGAGCAGCATCTTCACCCGGTTGAAGCCGGGCCCCTTGCGATAGTTGGCGTGGTTCTTCACCAGGACGTGGCGAATGGCGTCGGCGTCGTTGAGCAGGTAGCTGCCGTGCCGGCGGCCCTCGGCCGACAGGCGCACCACGTCACCGTGGGCGGCCAGCCACTGCGGAATGGCCGCGAAGGTCGCCTCGTTGGTGTCGGGCGTGAAGGGCGTCTCGGGTCCCGGGGGCAGGATCGGTTCGCGGTGCGTGTCCGCGCTCATGGGCAGCCTTTATACTGTGCCGATGACGGCAGGTCCGGAAAAGCTCGTACTATATCGGAGAATCCGCCCCGGGCAAATCGACGCCGACGCACTGGCCGCTGCCATCGCCCGCCTGCCGGTGCCGCTGCAGGCGCGCCTGGCGCGCAGGCGGGATCCCTTCGATCGCCTGCGCTCCCTTGCCGGCCTGGCGCTGCTGGCCGAGGGCATGGCCGCGCTCGGCCAGCGCGACTTCACCCTGCAGCGCCTCACCTTCAGCCCCCACGGCAAGCCCGACTGGCCCGGCCCGATCCGCTTCAGCATCAGCCACGCCAACGAACTGGTCGCCTGCGCCTTCGACACCGAACCGGTGGGTCTGGACGTGGAATGGCGCCGGCCGCTGCCGCGCATCCCCGAAACCGGCCTCACCCCCGCGGAGCGCGAAACCATCACCGAGGCACCGGAACGCTTCTTCGACTTCTGGACGGCGCGGGAAGCGGTGCTCAAGGCCGCCGGCGATGCCGGCATCACCCGCCTGACGGAAGTGCAGCTCATGGACGACACGGCCGAATATGCCGACACCCGCTGGCACCTGTTCCGGGCCGAACCGCTGTCCGGCTATGTCCTGTGCCTGGCCGGTTCCGATCCGCGCCCGCCGGTGCTGCGCGAAGCGGCTGGTATAATGCCCGGATCATGAACGATTCCACGCCCGCGCCCGAGGCGCCCCGCCGCCCGCTCAAACGCCGCCTCGGCAACGCCATCGCCGTCCCGCTCATCAAGCTGATCCTGCACCTGTTGTGGAAGACCTGCCGGGTCACGGTGTACGGCGACGAGCACGTGCGCCGCCTGATGGCCGACGATCAACCCTTCATTCCCGTCTACTGGCACCAGCAGCACGTCTTCTGCGCCTGGTACCTGCTGCAGAAGCAGCGGGAAGGCCTGAAACTGGGATTCCTGATCAGCCCCTCCAAGGACGGCGACGCGGCCGCCCGCATCATGTCCGATCTGGGCGCGCGGGTGATCCGTGGCTCCTCCAACCGCACCGGCGCCCGCGCCATCCGGGATCTCTACCAGGTGATGGCAAGGGAAAAGATCTCGCCGGTCAACACCGCCGACGGGCCCACCGGCCCGGCCTTCGCCTTCAAGCCCGGCGCGGTGATGCTGGCCCAGCTCACCGGCTATCCGGTACTGCCCATGGCCTATGCCGCGGATCGGGCCTGGGAACTGGGCTCCTGGGATCGCTTCCGCATTCCCAAACCCTTCAGCCGCATCGCCGTGGTGGTCGGCGAGCCACGGCACGTGGATCGCAAGACCGCGATGACCGATCAGGAACCCATCGCCCGGGAACTGGAAGCGACCCTGAACCGCCTCGGCGAGGAAGCGACCGGCCATGTGCAAAGGGAGCCGGCACCGTGAGCGAGGAAACCAAGAAGAACGTCCCGAAGGTCCATCAGGGTGCCGACAATACCGCGCCCTACCCGGTGAGCCGGCTGGCGCCCGCCTTCGAACTGGTGGATCTGGCGCAGGCGATCAGCGCCGCCGACGCGAGCCTGGCCAGCCACGCCACCGGCAAGCTCAAGGTGATCGCCGAACAGATCCAGCAGCTCCAGGACGCCGCCCGCCAGATCCTCGAAGAGACCCGCCGCAGCCAGGAACTGCACCGTGCCGCCTGCAACTTCCGCCGCCAGCCGGGCCATGTCTATCACCTCTACCGCAAGCCGGACGGCAGTACCTATTTCTCCATGCTCACTCCGGCCGACTGGTCCGGCAAGCCGCCGCACGAATTCGTCGGTGCCTTCCGCCTGGAGGCCGACATGTCCTGGACACCGATGGACGAATCCCGCGAGGCGGACAACACCGATGCCGCCGTGCGCCAACTGCTCGACCGGCTCGACCACCGGGACGGTTGATGCCCGTCGTCACCAGCGCCTTCCGCCCCGCCTGGTGGCTGCCCGGCCCGCACCTGCAGACCCTGTGGCCCACCCTGTTCCGCCCCCGTCCCG
>JALVBM010000176.1 GCA_027010665.1 Chromatiales bacterium | reverse complement strand
TTCAGCCTGCCGATGGTCAGCAGGCCCTTGGCGTCGAGGCGGCGCAGAAAGTCGAGGGGCAGTCCCTCACCGGCGGCTGCGGTGGCCGTACCGGCCGGTGGCGCAGGCGCTTTGGATGCCGGGTTGGTCGCCGGCGGCGGCAGATAGCGATCCGCGTCGATGCCATCCAGTGCCAACGTATAGCGCAGGGCCAGTGGTGTGAAGGATGCCAGCGTGATCTCCCCGGTCAGCGTGCTGTCGTCGAGAATCAGCCGGATCTGCTGCAACGCGGCTCGCCGGGTATTGCCACGGATGTCTCCTGTCAGGGTCAGTGAAGCCAGGGCCGTCCGGTCGGCCATGGGGGGAAGGGAGACGGCCAGGCGGTTCAGGAGCTTGCGCGGGTCGAAGGCGGGGACTTCGAGCCGGGCGCGATAGTCCGGCGCGCTGCGCAGATTCTTCACGGATATGTCGAGCAGGGCCAGCGCGAAATCGGTCTGCCGCCACTGCAGCCGCGGGCTGTCGAGCCGATCGGCCTGCAAATCGATCCCGAGTTTCGGTGAGACCAGACGACCGGCAAGCCGTTCGCCGGGCAGCGCCTTGCCGTTCAGTTCCGGTTTGATTTCCAGATCGGCCAGCCGAATCTGCGGCCCGACCGGTTCATAGGCAACCTTGCTGCTCAGCGATACCGTCCCGCGCAGGTCTGGTGCATGACTTTCGATGCCGATACGGGCGGTGATCGGGAAGGGGCGGCCGGGCGTGACGCGCCCCACGGACAGATCCAGCGGGCCGAGATGATAGGTCTGGCCGTTCATGTCGTCCTGCCAGTCGATGCGGGCATCGCGGATGCGAATGCCGGCCACGGCGAGCAGCGGCAGGGGGCCGCTTTCGCCGCCGGCCGGCTTGCGGGAGAGGGGTAGCTCCGGCGAGGCTTGCCCGGTGGAGGGTGGCAGGAGATCGTCCCAGTTGGTCACACCCTGCCGGTTGCGGGACAGGCGCAGCCGCAGGCCGTCGAGGATAACCGTATCCACCTGCACCCGGCCCATCAGCAGGGGCAGCACTTCCACGCGGATGGCCATTTCGCCCACTTCCAGCATGGGCGCATCCCCGAAGCCGGGCGCATTGCCCAGCGCCACCTTTTCGGTCTTCACGCCGAGCGCCGGGAACAGGGTCAGCCGCAACGGCCCGGCGATCACCAGTTCCCGGCCGGTCTTCTCCTTCACCAGCGTCTCGAGCTGCTGCTTGTACGCGCCGGTATCCACCAGCGCCCACAGCGCCACAGCGCCGACGATCACCAGCAGCAGAATGCTTCCGAGAATCCAGTGTACGACCTTGCGCGCCGATCGGGCCATGGGCACCTCCCTTGCGGATCAGGCAACGGGGTCAATCCCCTAAAGGCATGGAACCGGAATCGCCGGTCAAGTTCAAGCGTTTTGTTTCGGAGAAGGGAGTGGGAGCGAAAAGGCGTCACGGATGGCCGGAAGCGGTAGACGGTGCGCTTGCCCCGCTACCCGCTCCCGGCCACCCGCACCCTGTCTGGAGCGGGTGATGGGAATCGAACCCACGTCATCAGCTTGGGAAGCTGAGGTTCTACCATTGAACTACACCCGCAGGTGGTCAGGGACGAGGAACTAGGAACGAGGGGCTAGGAAAGACGTTGGTAATTTGGCTTCGATGATGTCTTGCCCGAAATCATGGACACGACTTCGAAGTCGAAAACCCCGAGCAAGGCTCCCGCTCTTTCGAAGCATCGACTCAAACGCTTTTCCTAGGCACTCGTTCCTAGTTCCTCGCCCCTGACTAATTATACATGTTCTCGATGTTTTCCCCATGTGCCTCCACCACTTTCGCCCGTTTGACCTTCAGGGTGGGGGTGAGCAGGCCGTTTTCGATGGTCCAGGGCTGGAGCAGGGGGGTGACGCGGCGGATGCGGGCGTAGCCGGGGAAGTCGTGCAGGGCTTCGCCGATCCGCTTGAGCAGGGTGGTCTGCAGGTTGCGATCCTGGAGGCTGGATTCCTCGAAGGGATCGAGCCCGTGTTCGGTGGCCAGCGGGAACCATTCCTCGCCGTTGAGCACCACCAGCGCGGTCAGGTAGGGCCGGCCCTCGCCGATGATCAGGGCCTGTTCGAACAGCGGATCGAGCGTGATGGCCATTTCCATGTCGGCGGGCGGGACCTTCTCGCCGTTGGACATGACCACGATGTCCTTGATGCGCCCGGTGATGTGCACGAAGCCCTGTTCGTCGATGCGGGCCTTGTCGCCGGTGTGCAGCCAGCCGTCCGGATCGATCATTTCCGAGGTGGCGCGGTGGTTGTTCCAGTAGCCGAGCATCACGTTGGGGCCGCGGGCCAGCAGTTCTTCGTTCTCGTCGGTGCGCAGTTCGATGCCGGGCAGCGGCAGCCCCACCGACTTCGGCAGGTTGCGGTCCAGACGGTTGGCGCTGAGCACCGGGCTGGTCTCGGTCATGCCGTAGCCCTGGATGACCGGGATCCCCAGGCCGATGAAAATCTTCGCCACCGGCGGCGGCAGGGCGGCGCCGCCGGAGACGGCAAAGCGCAGGCGGCCGCCCAGCCGGGCCTGCACGCGGCTGGCCACCAGTTTCCGCAACACGGGCCACAACAGCAGTGACGGACCGGGCCGGGCGCGGCCCTGTTGCACCTCGAAGCGGCGCCAGCCCACTTCCGCCGCCAGGTTGAACAGGCGTCGGCGCACGGCCGAGTCCTTGCGCAACTGCATCTGCAGCTTGTCGTGGATGCGCTCGAAGATGCGCGGCACCGAAATCAGGGCCGTGGGCCGGATCTGCTGGAGGTCGTCGGCGAGTTGCTGGATGGAGCGGGCATAACTCACTGTGGCGCCGCACATCATGGGCACGTAATAGCCACAGGTGCGCTCGAAGGTGTGGGAGATGGGCAGGAAGGAGAGCAGTTCATGGGTATCGTCGATGCCCAGCGCGTGGATGGCCGCTTCGGCGTTGGCGAGGATGTTGCGGTGGCTGAGCATCACCCCCTTGGGCTTGCCGGTGGTCCCGGAGGTATAGACGATGGTGGCCAGGGCGTTGGGATCCCCGCCCCGTTCGTGCAGCAGGCCGGGCGCGTCGCTCACCCAGTCCGCCGCCAGCACGGCGTCGGGATCCTCGGCCAGCCGCTCGGGATGTTTCGCTTCGGCCACCACGTAACGCTGTACGGTGGTCAGTTCCTCGCGGTGGGGATCGAGGGCGCGCAGCTGCTTGTCGGTCTGCACGAACAGTACCCGGCTGCCCGAGTCGTCGAGAATGTAGGCGATGTTGTCGGGCCGATCGTCGGTGTACAGGGGCACCACCACCAGTCCGAGACCGAGGGCGGCCTGCTCGAAGGCGACCCATTCGGGGCCATTGCTGTGCAGGATGGCCACCCGATCGCCGGGATCGAGATCCTCGCGGGCCAGGGCCTGCTGCCAGCGGCTGACCCGGGCGCCCATCTCGGCCCAGGAGAGGGGCTGCCACTGTTTCGTATCACGCCGGAAATGGCGGTAGGCGGTCCGGTCAGGACTCAGTCGCACCCGTTCCCGGAACAGGCCGTCGAGGGTGCCGGCGACGTTGGCCGGGATGAAGCTGGGGTTGTCCATGGGCGTCGATGTGGCGTCATCCGGTTGACGGACCTGCGATATTACCCACAAAGCGGGCCCGGGTGCCAGCGGCCGGGATTGACGGAAAGCGGGCCGGATCGCTACGCTATGGGCATGAAAATCACCGTCAATGGCGAAATCCAGGAAGTGCCCGATGGCATCACGGCGGCCGATCTGGTGCAGAACCTCGGCCTCATCGGCCAGCGCATCGCCATGGAAGTGAACCGGGAAATCGTACCCCGTTCCGAGCACCCCCACCACGTCCTGCAGGCCGGCGACACAGTGGAAATCGTGCGCGCCGTCGGCGGCGGCTGATCCGGTATAATCCCCTTTTGTCATCCCTCGGGCGTTTTGCCCGTCTGCCCGTCATTCCAGGAACTGCCATGAGCACCGAACAAGATACCCCGCTGGTCGTCGCCGGCAAGGCATACCATTCCCGGCTGCTGGTCGGCACCGGCAAGTACAAGGATCTCGACGAGACCCGCCAGGCCATCGAGGCCAGCGGCGCCGAAATCATCACCGTGGCCGTGCGCCGCACCAACATCGGCCAGAATCCCGGCGAGCCGAACCTGCTCGACGTGCTGCCCCCGGATCGCTACACCTTGCTGCCCAATACCGCCGGCTGTTACACGGTGGAGGATGCGGTGCGAACCTGCCGCCTGGCCCGCGAGCTGCTCGACGGCCACGATCTGGTGAAGCTGGAAGTGCTGGGCGACGAGAAGACCCTGTTCCCCGACATCGTTGCCACCCTGGAGGCGGCCGAAATCCTGATCAAGGACGGCTTCAAGGTGATGGTCTACACCAACGACGATCCCATCGTTGCCAAACGCCTGGAGGAGATGGGCTGCGTGGCGGTGATGCCCCTGGCCGCGCCCATCGGTTCGGGCCTGGGGATCCGCAACCCCTACAACATCCGCACCATCGTCGAGAACGCCGAAGTGCCGATCCTGGTGGACGCCGGCGTCGGCACCGCCTCCGACGCCGCCATTGCCATGGAGCTGGGCTGCGACGGCGTGCTCATGAACACCGCCATCGCCGCAGCGCAGAACCCGGTGCTCATGGCTTCGGCCATGAAAAAGGCCATCGAGGCTGGCCGCGAGGCCTACCTGGCCGGCCGCATGCCCCGCAAACGCTACGCCAGCGCCTCCTCGCCGCTGGACGGGACGTTCTTCTGAACCGGGCCGCTGCAAAGAACACGGAGGGCACGGAGAGTTTTTTGGAAACATATCGTTTTGCTCATCTGCCCAGCCATACCGCAGCAATACATACCCGACTCCGTGTCCTCCGTGTCTCCGTGCCCTCCGTGTTCCTTCCACCGAGCCTGAAACATGCCCCAGTCGGAAAAGCACCGCCGCATCCGTTCCTTCGTCCGTCGCGAGGGGCGGCTGACCCGTGGCCAGCAGCGGGCGCTGGACGAGCTGTTTCCCCGTTACGGGGTGTCCCTGGATGACGGGCCGCTGGATTTCGAAAGGCTGTTCGGGCGCGCGGTGCCGGTGACGCTGGAGATCGGCTTCGGCAACGGCGCGGCGCTGCTGGAGATGGCCCGCCGACACCCGGACGAGAATTTCCTCGGCATCGAAGTGCACCGGCCGGGAGTCGGCAACCTGCTGCTGCAGATGGAAAAGCAGGGCGTGGAGAACATCCGCGTCAGTCGTGACGATGCGGTGGAGGTGCTCGCGCGGCAGATCCCGGATGCGAGCCTGGCGCGGGTCTGCCTGTTCTTTCCCGACCCCTGGCACAAGAAACGTCATCACAAGCGGCGCATCGTGCAGCCGGATTTCGTGCAGCTCGTCCGGCGCAAGCTTGTTCCAGGTGGCGAGTTCCACCTGGCCACCGACTGGGAAGACTACGCCCGGCACATGCTTGCCGTGCTCGATGCCGCCGAGGGATTCGCGAACGTGGCCGGTCCCGGCCGGTTCATTCCCCGGCCGGCCTCGCGGCCGCATACCCGCTTCGAGGCCCGGGGCGAGCGTCTCGGCCACGGGGTATGGGATCTGCTCTATCGGCGGACCGGCTGAGTCGCGCCCCGGCGTGCTATAGTTTTCAGCGCGTCGCAGCAGGCCGTCCGGCGCACAGAAGGGAGCAATCGGGATACCCGGTTGCGGATCAACCAAAACATCGATCGAGGACGAGCATGAAAATACTCTGGAATCTTTTCGCGCTGCTGGGGGTGGCAACGCTGGCGGTCGTGATCTATTGCGCCGTGGCCATGTATCCGGCCTGGCAACAGTGGCAGCAGTTCGATCCGGAAGCCGGGCAGGTCTATCGCGAGCTGGGCGAAAAACTGCTGGAGACCGGCAACGCCGCCGAAGCCACGGTCTGGAAGGCGAAGGTGGAAGAGGGCCTGACCGCCAAGGACGTGGAAGAGACCATGCGCTTCGTCGCCAACGAGCACAACATCAAGAACGTCGGCGAGCTGCCCCTGTACAAGCAGGTGGAGGCCATGAGCGGCAAGCCGTACCGCTTCGCCAAGATCTTCATGTTCTGCAATGCGCTCACGGCGGCGCGCATGATGGACTACAGCGACGCCTTCTCCGCCTACCTGCCCTGCCGGGTCTCCCTTATCGAGGACAAGACCGGCCAGTTGTGGATCTATTCCCTGAACATGGACATGATGATCTACGGTGGCAAGCCCCTGCCCGCGGATCTGAAGGAAGAGGCCCTGCAGGTGAAGACCATCATTCTCGATATCATGAAGCGGGGCGCCACTGGCGAGTTCTGAACCCGTCCGGGGGCAGCCCGCTGCCGTCAATCCCGGAAGGCAAAGGTTACCGGCAGATCCTTCTTCGGCAGCCGGATCATCACGTAGGGATAGGTCAGTACCTGGGCCAGAACCGCATTGCTGTCGGGCTTGCGCTCCCGCACGTGCACCTGCAGTTGGTCCGGGCCCTGTCGCACGTCCATGATCCGCACACGGTAACCCGCCGTGGGCCGCTGTCCAAGGAATACGGCAATCACCATGTCGCGGCCGAAGTCGATCGACGGGCGTTTGCCCGCGTCATGCAGCTTCCACAGCCTGGCCCACTCATCCGCGGTGCGCACCACCACGTTTTTCGGCTGATGGATGCCGCTTTGCTCGCCCATGGCGACAGTGGTGAAGGGAACCGGCAGTTCCTCGGCGGGTGGCAGGGAACAGGCGGCGCCAAGCAGCGCCAGCATGGCCAGCAGCAGCGGTTTCATGGCGTGTTTTCCTTGCAGGGTCGGGTTTCATGGATGCGATCCAGCCGGATGCGATACCTCCGGCCTTGCCGGTCCCGGGCCAGAAGATATTCGGCACCGTTCCGGGTTTCGAGATCCCGGGGTTGCAGACAGGCATTGTGCCATTGCCCGTCCGCCTGCCAGCGCAGGTCCAGCCACTCGCCTCGCATGGCAGCCAGCTCGTATTCGCTGTGCCGCGCACAATCGACGGGTTGGTAATCATCATGAAGCATTTTCGTTCTCCGGCAGGAACAGGGCCTGCACGTCGTTGAGGAACAGCCGGCCCCGTTCGGTGGGACGCAACCAGTCGCCGCTTTGTTCCAGCCAGCCCTCGGCCAGTGCCGTGGCGATGGCGGGATCGGCTTTTGGCCAGGGCAATCCCGTGTGCGCCTCGAAGGTGGCGATGTCGAAGCCGTCGGTCAGGCGCAGTGCGTTCAGAAAGAATTCGAAACGCGCGTCCACCGGCGTCAGGGTTCGGGTGTTGCCCACCGGTCCGCCATCCCCGTTGAAAACGGCCCGCAGATAGTCCCGCGGATGGCGGGGTTTGACCCGGCGCCGGATGCAGCCGTCCCGCGGGTCGGTGATCTTGCCATGGGCGCCGGCGCCGATTCCGAGATAATCGCCAAATTTCCAGTAATTGAGGTTGTGCCGGCAACGGTGGCCGGGGCGGGACCAGGCCGAAATCTCGTACGCTTCGAACCCGGCGGCCTGCAATCGTTCCCCTGCCCGTTCCTGCATCATAAAGGCACTATCCTCGTCCGGCAGGGGCGGTGGCTGGTGGGCGAAGGCCGTGTTGGGCTCGATGGTGAGCTGATAGAACGACAGGTGGGAAGGCGCAAGGGCGATGGCCTGATCCAGATCCGCCTGCATCTGCGCCGGGCTCTGGCCGGGCAGGGCGAACATCAGATCCAGGTTCAGCTCGGGAAAACCTGCCCCATGGGCGGCCACGACGGCCGCGCGAGCCTCGCGGCCGTCGTGGATGCGGCCAAGCGCCCGGAGGCTGCTGTCGTCGAAACTCTGGATACCCAGGGAGAGGCGGTTCACGCCAGCCTCCCGGTATGCCCGGAACCGGCCCTGCTCGACCGTGCCCGGATTGGCCTCGAGGGTGATTTCGCAGTCCTCTGCCACCGGCAGCCGGGTACGGATTCCCGTCAGCAACCGCGCGATACACTCCGGCCGGAACAGGCTGGGGGTGCCGCCGCCGAGGAACACCGAATCGATTCGGCGTCCCGCCACCGCCGGCAACTCCCGGTCGAGATCGGCCAGCAGGGCATCGATCCATTGGTCTTCGTCCAGATCGTCCCGCAGGGCATGGGAATTGAAGTCGCAATAGGGGCACTTGCGCACGCACCAGGGAAAGTGCGCGTACAACGACAGGGGCGGCGGACAGGCGAAACGGAACATGAAGGGATGGCCGAACGGTTGACGGCCCGTCGGGGCAGGCCATGACGATGCATTGTAACCGTATCCGGCTGGCGGCGGTGGCGATGACGGGAAAACGGCGATTCGCGGGCAAAAAATTGGGGGCCAGGGAAGGCCCCCGAAGCGGTCATGGAGATAATGCCAGCTTGAAAAAATCGATTCCCATTGCAGAGAACGGAAACGATCCGCCGGTTGGCAAACCGGCCCGTCATGTCGAAAAACGCTTTGGCTTCAGGAAGCTGCCGCGTTTCGGCTCAACGGTGGAAAGACTATAGTGGCCGGGAGGGAAAACGACAATCGCGTTTGTTGATCTGGATCAGTTTTCCGTTTCCGTTTCCATTTCCGGAACCGGGATGCCGAGATTCTGCAGGCGGGTTCGCTGGCGCGAATCGAGCGTGTCGAGGAATTCGTGAAAGTCGCGCCGGATGGCGCGGTCGGGCGAGGCCGACGCGGCAGTGAGCAGTTCGAGGATCTGGTGCCGATCGGCGAGCCGGTATTCGAATCCGAATTCCTCCTCCAGCCTGCGCCGGATCCGCACCAGCCGGCTCAGACTGGCCTGACTGAACAGCAACGCCTCCATCGGGACTCCTTTACCCGGGGGTATTTATTGTTCGAACGGGCCTGCTACCCCAGACACCCGATTTATTGTTCTGTTGCGGCTTGCGCCGCTCCTACATGCGGTTCGTATGAGACGATCGTTATCGATATTTCTGGCAAGGGTTTATAGCCCACCCTGCCGTTTCTGACAAGCGGCAGTCCGGGGCGTGTCATTCGAACAGGCTGTCGTCCGGCCGTTGCAGCTCGCCGCGCCAGTACCGCCAGCGGGCGCGCCACTGCAGCCAGGTCCAGTGCAGGGAGATGGAAATCGAGGAGGCGATGTAGCCCGGATTGAACTTGGCGGACAGGGCCGTGCCCTGCTCGTTGATGGCGTCCCGCTCGGCGGTCAGGGCCGAGGGCAGGCCCTCGGCCACCCAGACGAGATTGGGCAGCAGGTAGTAGTAGCCGCGGATGCCGTTGCGCCAGGTGAATTCCAGTTGCACATCGTTATGCCGATAGGGATTTTGCCACATCCGGTGCAGTTTCACGCCGGCGGCATGGGTCATGAGATAGGCGTGCGCGCCGACCTCCTTGTGTGGATATTCGATGAGCGCCAGATCGCCCACCCGTTCCTTGACATAGATGTAGTTGCGCTTGCCCGGCGGTGAGCCGACGTTGATGAACTCCCAGGGTGTCTTCAGGCGGGCGATGTCGGCGAACAGACGTTTCAGATCCGTCTTGATCAGGGCGTCGTCCTCGAGCACGAAGGCGAGCGGGATCCCTTCCTCGGCAATCTTCTGGTAGACCTTGCCGTGGCTGCGATAGCAGCCCACCTCGTTGGGGGCGAAGGGCCGCCGGTAGTGTTTCAGCAGTGGCCGGTTGATGCGATCCAGCTCTTCCCGGGGCAGGGACTTGCCGTGGACCGCGTCGATGAACTCGTAGTCCAGTCCCTGTTCGTCGAGCTGGCGCGAGATGGAGGCGCGCCGATCCTGCGCCTGCGGCAGGCTGATGACGAAGATGCGCGGCTGCTCAGTGGCCATGACGTTGCAGGGCCGCCGTCAGGCAGCGCAGGGCCTGGCCGCGATGGCTCAGGCGGTTCTTTTCTTCCGGCGGCAGTTCGGCCGAAGTGCAGCCCTTTTCGGGAACGAAGAACACCGGATCATAGCCGAAGCCGCCCTCGCCCGACGGGGCGGTGGTGATGCGCCCTTCCCAGATCCCCTGGCAGATCAGGGGCAGGGGATCGGCGGCATGGCGCAGGAATACCATCAGGCATACGAAGCGGGCGCTGCGCTGCTCGTCCGGCACGTCGGCCATGGCCTCCAGCAGCTTGTGCAGGTTGTCGGCATCGGAGGCGTTTTCGCCCGCGTAGCGGGCCGAATAAATGCCCGGGGCGCCGTTGAGGGCGTCCACCACCAGTCCCGAGTCGTCGGCGATGGCCGGCAGTCCGGTGTGCTCGGCGGCGTGGCGGGCCTTGAGGAGGGCGTTCTCCACGAAGGTCAGGCCCGTCTCTTCCACCTCGCTGACGGCGAAGGCCGACTGGGGGAGGATCTCGATGCCGCTGTCCGCGAGCATGGCGCCGATTTCACGCACCTTGCCGGGATTGTTGCTGGCCAGGACGATCTTCATGCCGACCATCAGTCCGCCGCCAGCGCTTCGCGCTGGTGTTCGATGAGTTCGGCAATGGCCTTGTTGCCCAGTTCGAGCATGGCCTCGAGCTCCTCGCGACTGAAGGCCGCGCCCTCGGCCGTGCCCTGGATCTCGATGTAGCCGCCGGCCGAGTTCATGACGATGTTCATGTCGGTGTCGCAGTCCGAGTCCTCGGCGTAGTCCAGATCCATCACCGGCACGCCCTTGTAGATGCCGACCGAGACGGAAGCGACGTGGTCGATAAGGGGATCGGCCGTGATCCATTTTTCGTTCTGCATCCAGGCGATGGCATCGGCCAGGGCCACGAAACCGCCGGTGATGGAGGCGGTGCGGGTGCCGCCGTCGGCCTGGATCACGTCGCAGTCCACGGTAATGGTGTGCTCGCCCAGGGCTTCCATGTCCACCGCCGCGCGCAGCGAGCGGCCGATCAGGCGCTGGATTTCCATGGTGCGCCCGCCCTGCTTGCCGCGGGCCGCCTCGCGGCCCATGCGCGAGCCGGTGGAGCGGGGCAGCATGCCGTACTCGGCTGTCACCCAGCCCCGGCCCTGGCCCTTGAGAAAGCCGGGTACCTTTGCCTCCACGGTGGCGGTGCACAGCACCTTGGTGTCGCCGAACTCGACGAGCACGGAGCCTTCTGCGTGCTTGGTGTAGTGACGGGTGATGGTGATGGGGCGCAGTTCGTCGGGCGCGCGTCCGCTGGGTCGCATGGCGGGTGTTTCCTTGTGTTTGGTTGTGGATGGGTTGGGGCCGAAAAGTATATCAGTTCACCAGAATGTCGTTGGACACGGTCAGGATGTCAGTGAATCATCGTCGCAGGGAGGATTTCCGTGTCCAAGGTGAGCGGGCTATCCATATGATAATAATAAAATTTTATTAGCACACACGACATATTCTATTTCTTCGGCAAGCGCGTCGATAATCCTGGTAAACACGACGACAGGGAGACGGAATCGGGAGGTCGGAAATGTGCAAGATGATGCGACTGGTGACAGGTATCCTGGCTGCCTTACTGCTGGCGGCCTGTGGCGGCGGTTCGTCCACAACCTCCGTGACGACGGGATTGACGGCGCTGAACGTGGAACGCCTGAACCCGAAGCCCCATGCCAATTCAATCGCCGAGGTGGTCTGGGACGGGAGCCGGTATGTTGCGGTCGGGGGTAACGGGACGGTAATGACCAGCAGCGACGGTGTGAACTGGACCACGCACGATACAGGAATCACGGATCATCTCGTTGGATTGGCATGGTCGGGCAGCCGCTACGTGGCCGTGGCCGTGACGCCGGATAACCAGGGCGCCGTTTATGCCAGTGACGATGGCACGACATGGCAACAGGTGTCAGATGCTGCTTCGCTGCTGCAGGAAGTCGCCTGGAACGGAAGTCTCTTCGTGGCCGTGGGCGGGAATGGACAGATTCTCACCAGTGTCGATGGGGTTGTCTGGTCAGCCGTGGCTTCACCGACGACAAGCGACTTGACCGGCATCGTATGGACAGGTAGCCAGTTCGTGGCAGTCGGTTCGTCTGGAACCATACTCACCAGTCTGGATGGCCAGACCTGGACCAGTCAGACTTCGGGAACAAGCACCCGCCTGAACGATGTAGCCTGGAACGGTGTCTTGCTCGTTGCCGTCGGCAACTATGGCGAGATCTGGACCAGTTCGGATGGCGAAACCTGGTCCAGTCAAAGCTCGGGAACAACGAACTTCCTTGTGGGAGTGGCCTGGGACGGATCGCGTTACCTGGCTCTGGGGACGAATGGCCTGATCCTGACCAGTACGAATGCAACCACCTGGACTGCCCGGAACAGCGGAACGACGCGTGACTTGTATGCTGCCGCAGGCAACGGGACAGTCGTGGTCGCTGTGGGCAGCACGGCCACGATCCTCAGCAGCACCGACGGCGTGAACTGGACCTCCCGATTCCCGCAAGGTTTCACGACTGACATCAAGGGTGTCGCCTGGGGTGACAATCTCTATGGTGACAGCCTCTATGTTGCAGTGGGCGCCGTCCGTTCCATTCAGACCAGCGCCGACGGTTCGGCATGGACCATGGTGGTCAGTGATTATTCACAAGTCTTGAATGCGGTGAGGATCGGTGGCGGACGCATTGTCGTCGTGGGCGAGGGTGGCGCTATTCTCACCAGTCTGGATGGCCGATCATGGCGGGTTGTTACCGGTGCGACCACAGAGCAGCTAAACGGGATCGCCTGGAATGGCAGTACGTATGTTGCCGTGGGCACGAATGGTACGATCGTGACCAGCGATGATGCCTTTGTCTGGACGGTACGGGCTTCGGGGATTACGAACACCCTGCGCGAAGTGGTCTGGAACGGCAGCCTGTTCGTGGCGGTGGGTGACAATGGCGCGATCCTCACCAGTGCCGATGGCTTGACCTGGACCATCCAGACGTCCGGAACAACCAACGCGCTGTACGGCCTGGCCTGGAACGGAGATCGCTTCGTCGCGGGCGGGCGCGGCGTCATCCTCACCAGCACGGATGGCGTGAGCTGGACCGGGCGCAATCCGGGTGTGAGCACTTTCTGGATCACAGCCATTGTCTGGAATGGCAAGCGGTTTATTGGCCCGGATTTGTACGGCCAGCTTCTGAGCAGCGAGGACGGCGTCGACTGGCTGGCGCAGGACCTGGGGACCATGTATGTGTGGGACATCGCCTGCGACGGTCAGACCTGTATCGCTGTGGGGGAGGGTGGCGCGGTTCTGCGCATAAAGTGACGTCGGCACCCGCGCAAGCGGGCAGCGAAAGCATAGGGCCCCTTTCGCGGGGCCCTGTTCATTTCTTCTTCATTTCCTTCTCATAGGTACGGATCGCCTGCTCGATTTCGGCAATGGCCGAGGCGAGCGGATCGGCGGTGCGGCGATCCGGCTGGTCGGGCGGGGGCGTTCGGCGGCCCGGCTGCTGCAGGGAGACCACCTTGAGGGCCACGGCCGAGGTGTTGTCGGCGTTGGGATAGCTGGCGTCCTCGGCCTGTTCGGCCAGCCCGGCGAGGGTGTCGCTGAGGCGGCCCTCACCGATGGCGGCGCCCATGCGCGCGTCGTCCAGCGGTTCCCAGAAGCCGTCGGAGCACAGCAGCAGGATGTCGCCCTCGCGCAGATCCACCGGCTGGCTGACGGTGACTTCCGGATCGCGGGTCTGCAGGCCGATGCAGCGGGTCACGTAGTTGCGCATGGGGTGGTCGTGGGTATGGCGCAGGGAGATGCGGCCTTCCTGATAGAGCTTTTCCACGTAGGAATGATCCTGGGTGCGGTACAGCGGCAGGCCGTTGCGGAACAGGTAGAAACGGCTGTCGCCGACGTGGGCCCACCAGGCCTTGCGATCCTGCACCAGGCACAGCACGGCGGTGGTGCCGGGGGCGATGGGCGGTTTCTGCTCCTGCCCGGCCATGAGGATGGCGTGATGGGCGCGGCGTAGCAGTTCGTGCAGGAACTTCTCCGGCTGCTCGGCCGGCAGGGGGTTGAGGTTGAGTTCCTCGGTGATGGTGTCCACCAGGGTCTGGGCCGCCAAATCGCCGCCGGGTTTGCCGCCGAGGCCGTCGCCGAGCACCAGCAGGGCGCCGCCTTCCTGTTCGATCACGGCCAGCCGATCCTGGTTGATCTGCCGGTTGCCGAGGCGGCTGGTGATGCCGAATTCGAACTGCATGCTCAGCCTGCCTTCTTGCCTTTCGTCTCGGGCACCTTGCGCAGCGCCGCCAGCAGCTCGTCCACGTTCTGCGGGCGCAGCAGGGGATCGACTTCCATGGCCCAGTCCACCGCCTCCAGCAGCGGCGCCGAGTAGCGCTTGCGGAAGGCGGAGGCGGCAGGCCGCATGGTGTCCTTTTCCCGGCGCTTGGTGGACGGCGGCGGCGGGGTGCCGGCCATGCAGGTGCGGATGGTGGCCCCCAGGGCGTAGATGTCGGTCCAGGGCCCAACGTAACCGCCGGGGTCGAGCTGTTCGATGGGCGAGAAGCCGGGCGTGACCACCTGGTTGGGCTGGAACTGGCGGGTGTGCATCATCTCGTGCACCGCGCCGAAGTCCAGCAGCAGGGGATTGGCGCCGGCGCGCAGGTGGATGTTGCCGGGCTTCACGTCCAGGTGCAGCAGGCCCTGGCTGTGGATCACCTGCAGGCCCTCGAGCAGGGCCGGGAACACGGTCATGATGAAGGCCTCGCTCAGCTTGCCCCGGTGGCGCTGGATGTAGGCCTGCAGGTTGTGTCCCTCCTCGTAGTCCATGACCATGTACACCGTGCCGTTGGCGCGGAAGAAGTTGATCACGTTGACGATGTTGGGATGCTTGAGCTTGGCCAGGGTGCTGGCTTCCTGGAAGAAGAGTCGCCGGCCCTGGGCCAGGCGATCCTCGTAGTTGGGATTGCTGGCGATGACCGTGTGATTCTCCGTGCGCGCCGCCAGCTTGGCCGGCATGTATTCCTTGAGCACCACCGGCTCGCCGGCATCGTCGCGCGCCAGGTAGACCACGCTGAACCCGCCGCCGCCAATCGTGCGCTCGATGGTGTAGCCATCGACGCGGGTGCCGCGGGGCAGTTCGTGGGCGTTCTTGCTCGGCATGAATGGCGTGCGGTGACGGGGGATCGTTGTGGTTATCGGACGTGCAGCCGTTCTACATTAGCACAGGGCCCGGGTTGCCGGCATCGGCCGAAGGCCGTAGCGGAAGTGCATCCGACGCTGCGAGGCGCACTCAGCCTTTACCAGCCCCCAGCTTACTGGCCAGCTCGGTCACGTCGAATTCGCCGCTCGCATCGATTCGCAGAACGTCCGGCTCGCTGACCGGTATCGGCCGGTAACCGGCCAGTTGATGCTCGAGCACCTGCACATCCGCCTCCGACGGATCCTTCGACAAGGCCTGTCGCCGCCGCACCCGTTCGCGCAGCACGTCTGGCGGCGCCTGCAGATCCAGCACCGTGAACGGCATGCCCCGCACTCGTGCCAGTTGCCGGAACGTCTCCCGCCGCCGGGCGTCGAGAAAGGTGGCGTCCACCACTACCGGCCAGCCGGCCTCGAGCAGCATCCCGGCCAGCTCCGCCAGCCGGGCATAGGTCCGTTCGGTGGCCTCCGGCGTATAGATGCCGCCGGCGACGGCCGAATCGCTCTTCGCATCCATGGCCAGGCCATACAGGCGCTTGCGCTCCACGTCCGAGCGCAGGTGAATGGCGGGCCAGCGCGCAAGCAGCCGATGC
>JALVBM010000175.1 GCA_027010665.1 Chromatiales bacterium | reverse complement strand
GGATCGAGGGTGAACTGCTGGTGTTGCCAGCCGCCCTGCAGACCGAAGCCGTTGCGCCACTGGTATTGCAGGCTGGCCCGATAGTCCAGCAGCCGATCCGAGAAGCCGGAGCGGGTACCCTCGAAGCCGGCGGAAAGCCCCTCGAAGGGCAGATCGAACAGGGCCGAGGCATAGAAGGACGGAATGGTCTCGTTGAGGCGGGTGAGGCCCGACGGGCCGAAGGCGTCACCCCCCACATTGCGGGCAAAACCCTCGATGTGGCGCAGGTGCAGACCGAAATCCAGACGCATGCCGTCCTGGCGCACCGGATAGAGGATGCGGGCATCGTACTGCTCGTACTGGGTGCCCACGTCCGGACTGAGGCTCATGAACTCGGGCGTGATGAGCTGGCGGCCCAGCTCGTCCAGGCGCACCTGCCGGTAATCCACCTGCAGATCCAGTGGCGCAGCGTCGGCCCGGGCGCCCGGGGCGCCCGCCAGCAGGAGCAGGGCGGCGGTGATGGCAAGGGGTGTGCGCATGACGATTCTTTTCCCGGCAACGCTGTCGGCCGGGCCTCGATTTCAGTATAGGTAACCGTAGGACCCGGCGCCATGGCGCTGGTTCACAGTTTGGGCATTCCGGGGGCGCCAGAGACTATTCTTCCGGCGCCATCGCCGCCAGCCGGTCGGCGACGAACTTGCGCAGGGGCGCGGTGAGCGAGCCCGTGTCCCGGGCCTTGCGGAAGGCTTCGCGGGCCGCTTCGGGCCTGTCCAGTGCTTCCAGGGAGAGTCCGAGGCCGATCCACCACAGGCCGTTGTCGGGCCGCGCGGCGGTCAGCCGGCGATAGAGATCGGCCGCTTCGGCATACCGCTTCTGCTTGCGATAGTAGGCGGCGAGCAGGGCGACGAGGTCGGGATCGACGGCGACCTCGGTCGGACGGTGGCGCTCCAGCAGTTGCACCGCCTCGGCCGTGCGGCCCTGATGATCGAGCACCTGGGCGAGGATCTGCACCTGCTGCCGGTTGCCGGGATGGATGGCCAGCCCCTCGCCCAGCAGCTCGCCGGCTTCCACGTAACGTCCGGCCCGCACCATCACCAGGGCCAGCAGTTCCCGGGCCTTGTCGTGACCGGCATCGGCCGCCAGCGCCTGACGCAGGGCCGCCTCGCCGGCCTCCACCTGGCCCCGGCTGAGCAGGGTATAGGCGCGGCGATAGTGTTCTTCCGCCCGCTGCAGCGACGTGACCGGGCGGGCCGACTTGCGGACGGTGCCGGCGCGGGTCTCGTCCGCCGGCGGGGATTCCTCGACGGGCGGCGATGCGGCCACGGCGGGGGGACGCTTCCGTGGCGGGGCCTCGGCCTTGCGCACGGGCGCCGGCACGGCCACGGGAGCCGGCTCGGGTTTCGCGGGCGGCCGGGGTGCGGCCGAAGGGGTCGGTTTCCGCTCGGGCGTGGCCACGGGAGGCGAGGTGGCCGTCGCCGGCCCGGCCGCAACTTGTTTCTGCGGCGCGGCCGTCGCAGCGTTCTGCACCGGGCCGTTGCCGGCGTACTGTTCCCAGGCCAGCCAGCCCGCGACCGCCGCCAGCACGGCCACGGTCAGGAAGGCCAGGATCAGCCAGGGTGAACGGCGCGGCGCGGGCTGTCGGTAGGCCGGCGGCACCGCCCCGCCGGCGGGCGTTTCGCCCTTGCGACGATCGAGATCCCGCAGCATCTGGTTGATGAGACTCATGCCGGGCCTCCCGTGCCGAGCCGCTGCCAGAGCAGCCACCCGACCGCCACCAGCAGCGCCAGCAACAGGCCGCCGGCCAGCCACCACAGCCCCCGTTCGCCTTTCGGCCGCACGTCCTCGGTGTCGGCAATGGCCATGTCCACGTGTTCCCTGTCCACTTCATGGTCCCCCCGGCCATAGGCGGCCATCAGGGACTTGTGGGCCAGGATGTTGACCAGGCGCGGAATGCCACGGCTGGCCCGATAGAGCTGGCGCAGGGCCCGGGGCCGGAACAGGCTGCCGCCGCCCTGGTGGCCGGCCACCATCAGGCGGTGCTGGACGTAGGCGTTCATGCCTTCGCGATCGATGGGCTCGAGCCGGTAGGCGAAGGTGATGCGCTGGCGCAACTGGCGGATTTCGGGCCGGTTCAGTTTTTCCTCCAGTTCCGGCTGGCCGAACAGCACCACCTGCAGGAGCTTGCGCTTCTCCGTTTCCAGGTTGGTGAGCAGCCGCAGGGTTTCCAGGGTCTCGATGGGCATGGCCTGGGCCTCGTCGAGACACAGCACCACTTTCCGGCCCCCGGCGTTCAGTTCCAGGATGCGCTCGGTGATCCGCTTTTGCAGATGATGGGCGTTGTACTGGCGATTGACAGGGATCCCCAGTTCCTCGGCCACCGCGGTCTGCAGGCCGTAGGGAGTGAGCATGGGGTTGGGCAGGTAGGCGGAGACGAAGTCCTTGTCCAGGGTGGCCAGCAGCTTGCGGCACAGGAGGGTCTTGCCGGTACCCACCTCGCCGGTGACCTTGATGAAGCCCTCGCCGCTGCGCAGGGCCACCAGCAGGGTATTGAGGGCGTCGGCATAGTGGCCGTAGGAGAAGAAGAAGCCGGTGTCGGGGGTGATGGAGAACGGCAGTTCACGCAGTCCGAAATGTTCCTGGTACATGAGTGCCGTCGGCTCCTCGGATCAGGGGGTCGGCGGCGATTCGGCGCCGCGATCCCGGAAACTGTCGAAATTGGCCCGGTAGCGACGGATCTGTTCCCGCCACACGGTGCCATCGCCTTCCACCACGATGGGCTTGAGCAGAATCACCAGTTCGCTCTTCACCTTGCGCTGGGCCTTGTGCTGGAACAGGCCGCCGATCAGGGGGATGTCGCCGAGGAAGGGCACGGACGTCTCGAAATCGAGGATCTTGTCCTGCATCAGGCCGCCGATGACCACCACCTGGCCGCTTTGCGCATTGATGATGGTATCCGACTCGCGCACGGTACTGAAGGCCAAAGGCAGGGTGAGCTGATCGGTGGCGGTCAGGGCCACGTTCTTCTCCTGCTCGTCCACCCGGCTGATGGTGGGATGGATGAACAGGGTCACGCGCCCGTTGTCGCTGATCTGGGGCACCACGTCGAGCACCACGCCGGAGAAGAAGGGCGTGAGTTCCACGTTGTTGCCGGTGGTGGTGGCGCCGGAGGTGAGCGCCGTGTTGCTGTAGACGTTGGTGACGAAGAACTCTTCCTGCCCCACCTTGATCACGGCCTTGGTGTTGTTGAGGGTGGAGACCTTGGGGCTGGAGAGCACCTGCACGTTGCCCTGGCCCTTGAGCAGTTCCAGGAAGGCGGTGAAATCGGTGCCCAGCGACAGGGCGAAGGTGAACACGCCGCCGAAGGCGGACGTGGCCGAGCCGTCCACCGGGGTAGGACTGGCCGGGTTGAGATTGCCCGAATTGCCCTTGAGGCTGGTGTAGCCCAGGCCGTTCTGGTTGACGTCGAAGACGGAGCCGCCGCCCACATGGCTGAGCAGTGCCGAATTGGATCCGCTCTGGGCCAGCGCCGACCAGTTGATGCCGGCCTGGAAGCGCTCCGACAGCTCCACCTCGATGATCTTGGCCTCGAGAATCACCTGCCGCTGCACGCTGTTCTGGGTCTGCCGGATGAAGTTCTCCACGGTGCGCAGTTCGGACGGCAGGGCCCGCACCACCACCAGCCCGGACTCGGGCGAGACTACCACCGAACGCCCGTTCTCAGTGCCGATCATGGCGCGGATGGATTCGGCGAAGGACTTCCAGAATTCCTTCTCGGTGATGGTGTCGATCTGGCTGCTGGCCTGCACACCGCGCCGGCCCTGCTGGCCAAAGGGCACGTAGCTACCGGCGGCCGTTCCCCGGCTGCCGGCAGCGTTGAGCCGGTTGCCCTGGCGCACGTCGGTGAGTTGCCCCGAGTTGACCCGCACCTGGGAGACGCCACGGCGCTTGATGTCCAGATAGTCCACCTTGAACAGGCGGGTGGTCATGGTGTTGGGATACACCATGAAGTTGCCGTCGTGTTCCTCGTAGTCGTAGCCGAACACCCGGCGCACCGTTTCCAGCACCTGCCGCACGGTGACGTTCTTCATGTCCAGGGTGATGCGGCCCTTGACCCGGGGATCCACCACCATGTTGTAGGGCGTGCCTTCCACCAGCCCCATGAAGAAGTCGCGGGCGCGGGCGCGGTTGACCTTGATGTCGAAGCGCGGCTCGGTATCGACGGCGGTACGCTCGGGCAGATCCAGTTGCAGGCGGGGCACCAGCGCGCGTTCCACGTCGGTTTCGGCGGCGGGCGCGGGCCGGCCGGCCTCGGCTTCGGCCAGCGCGGCGTCGATCTCGGGCAGCAGGGTGTCGGGCAGGGCCCGGGCCTCGGGCGCCGTGCCGGGCGCGGGGGTGGAGGCGCAGCCGCCGAGCCCCAGGCCGAGTACGAGGCCAACGAGGCCCAGGGTCAGTCCACGGAACAGGGGTTTGTTGTTCATGCCTAGTTTCTCGCCGTCGTCGTGGCTTGCTTGATTGTGCGCGGCACCAGCCGCACGGTGATGATCCGCCCGCCCCGCTGCAGCTTGGCGGTGGTGGGCGTGACCGCCACCAGTTTCGCGCCGTCCACCGTCTGGCCGGGACGCACCAGCCGGCCATTGATGAGGGCCAGGCGGCGCCCTTCGTGGATCCAGATCCCGCTCAGACGCCAGCCCGGCGCGCGGGCCGCCTTGCCGCCGGGTGCGCTCAGCCGGTAACCGGGCGGCCGGGTGGGATCGTCCAGCACCTCGGCCTGCACGAGGCCCGTCAGGCCGGCCAGCAACAGGATGATCACGGCCCTAGACACCGATCCAGCCCTCGTCCAGGCTCAGGGTGTGCACGCGGATGGTGATCACCGCGCGCGGGTATTCGTCCACCTGCAACTCCAGGGCGTCCCAGTAGAAGTTCCAGGGCAGCGCGTCCAGTTCCTTCAGGTAGGCCAGCAGCGACAGGTAACTGCCGCTGAATTCCATCTCCAGTCCGTGCCGGTAGACCCCCGCCTCCGGGGCGTTGCCGTCCTCGCCCGCCAGCAGCGGCCGGGTGGGCAGGTTCTCGAGACGGCGCAGGCGCAGATCGGTGTGCCGGGTCAGGATGGCCTCCAGCACCCGGGCCATGTTGGCCGGGTCGATGAGATCGCCCATCTGCGATTTCAGGCGGCGATCCAGCTCGGCCATGTGGGCCTCGAGCTGGCGTCGCTGGCGTTCGAGGCCGGCATTCGGATCTTCCCGTGCCGCCTTCTCCAGTTGGGCGATGCGGGTCTCGGCCGCGGTCAGCCGGGTCTCGAGGGTGGCACGTTCCTGCTGCAGGCGGCGGGCGGTCTGGCGCTGGCCATCCCAGGCCAGCTCGGCCCACAGCAGGGTCACGACCAGGGCCGCCAGCAGGGCCAGCACGATGCGTTCGCGCCGGCTGCGGGCGTCGAAGGCGGCACGCAGTTTCTGCCAGGCGCTCATGATCCGGGCTCCTCGGGCGAGACGCTGTGCAGCACGAAGTGAATCCACGCGGGATGTTCCTCGGGCCGGTCGAGGCGGAAGGTTTCAAAAACGGTGCCGGTAAAGATGTCCTCGTTGGCCAGCCGCTGCAGATAACGGGGCACCAGTTCCGGCCTGAGGGCGTTGCCGGTCATGTCCAGCCGCGTGCCGCCGTCGTACAGACGCAGGCCGGTGAGCCACAGGCCCTCGATGCGCTGGCGGGCCAGCCCGGTGAGCTGGGGCACGAAACCGTCGGTGTTGCCGAAGCTGCGGCCGGAGAGCACCGCGAGCACCTGGCGCTTGATCTCCACACGCCGCTCCAGCCGCTTCACGGTCTCGACCAGACGGGGATCGGGCTTTCGCTGTTCCGCCGTCCGTTTCAGCTCGGACGCCCGCGCCTCGCGCGCGGCCACCGTCTGGCGCAGGGCCTCCACCTCGGCCGCCAGCCGGCTGTTGCGCCAGCCCTGCCAGAAATTGACCAGTACCAGAACGGCGAGCAGAACCCCCAGCCCGATCAGCACCTGCCCGGAGGTGACCACCTCGCGGCGCGGGCGGAACTCGTCCTGATAGAGATTGATCTGCTGCATCAGGCCCCCTCGTCCCGCAGGGCCAGGCCGATGGCCAGATGGCAGCGCGCCTGGAGGGCGGCGTCCAGGGGCGTGTCCGTGACCAGCAACTGGTTGAAATCGATCTCGATGATCTGCAGCCCGAGCTGGGTGGACAGGGCGTCCGCCAGCCCCGGCATCTCGCGGATGCGTCCGCCCACGGCCAGGCGGGTGATGGGCGGCAGGGTGAAGTGGCTCTCGAAGTAGTCCAGGGAGCGCTGCACCTCGAGCACGATGCTGTCCACCGCCCGCTGCAGATCCGGTGCCGGGCCTTCGAGGGCCATGCCGGTGGAACCTTCCAGCACCTCGGGCACCGGGATCAGGATCTGCTCGCCCTGTTCCAGCTCGCGGGCGAGATAGAGATTGTGCTCCCGGGTCAGGGTGAGCAGGCCGGTATCGTGACTGAAGGACAGGGTGGCGAGCCCCTGCGCATCCTCGGCCAGCAGGGCGGCGATGTTGCGCTGGGCCATCTCGGGAATGTCGATGTATTGCAGGTTCGCCCCGGCATCCTCGAGCAGGTCGATGCGCGCCTGTACCGCCCAGCGGGGGGCGACCACTGCATAGAGCATGGCCGCGCCGCTGCGCAGGGCCTCCCGCGGGAGTTCGAACACGTCCACCACGGCCTCGTCCACGTCGTAGGTCAGCGTATCCTTGAGACGCCAGCGTACCGCCTGGCGCATCTCCTCGGGCGGGACTTCGGGGGCAGGCACCATCTGCAGGGTGAATTCGCCGGGCGACAGGGTGGTGGCCACCGGTACGTCTTCCAGATCGAGCTGGCGCAGGCGCATCTGCAGCACGTCGGAAGCGTGCTCACCCGGCCCCAGGGGCTGATAATCGGCTTTCAGCAGACGCGGGAGACCCTGTGCCTCGCGCCGCACGTGGGCCAGGGCGATGCCATCAGCGGAGATGCTGATCCCCAGCATCCCGGGATTGCGCGGCTTGCGATGGAAAAGGTTCGACAGCATCTTGCCCCATGAAAATTCGTTTCGCGGATATCCGCATCCCTTTTCGGATATCGGCTTACCTCCGATCGCTCATGCATTACTGCAACAGATCGGCATAAATTCATGTTGTTGCAGGAATTATAGTGCAGTTTCGCCGTTTATCGGCAGTTCGTCACATTTATTTACCAATATGTGAGGAAAATGCCGGCAAATATCGCCATCCCCACCCAGTTGTTATGCAAAAAGGCGTAAAAACACCGTTTCGGATCCCGGTTCCGGATCAGATGCTGCTCCCAGGCGAACAGACCGATGACGACCAGCAGGGTCAGCCACCAGATCGGGCCGAAGGCCAGGTCCCGGCCCAGCAGATACAGGCCAATGACCATCAGCCCCTGGAGGATGCCGATGATCAGCCGGTCCGCCTCGCCGAAGAGGATGGCGGTGGACTTCACGCCCGCGGCCAGGTCGTCCTCCCGATCGGCCATGGCATACATGGTGTCGTAGATCACCGACCAGATGACGTTGATGACGTACAGCAGCCAGGCCACCTTCGGAAGCTCGCCGGCCACCGCCGAGAAGGCCATGGGAATCGCCCAGCCGAAGGCCATGCCCAGCACCACCTGGGGCAGATAGGTGTAACGCTTCATGAAGGGATAGACGGCCGCCAGCACCACCGCCACCAGCGACAGGCGGATGGTGAGCCAGTCGAGCATCAGCACCAGCCCGAAGGCCAGCAGGCACAGGACCGCGAACAGGATCAGCGCCTCGCGGGGGGTGACCCGCCCGGCGGCGATGGGCCGGTCGCGGGTACGGCGCACCTGCGGATCGAACCTTCGATCGGCAAAGTCGTTGATCACGCACCCGGCCGAGCGCATCAGCACCACGCCCAGGACGAAGATCACCAGAATCTTCACCGGCGGAATGCCTTCGGCCGCGATCCACAACGCCCACAGTGTCGGCCACAACAGCAGCAGAATGCCGATGGGCCGGTTCAGGCGCATCAGCAACGCATATTCGCGGGCACGGTCGAGCAGAAAATCGCGATCGAGTCTCAGCGCGGGCATCACGGGGGCAGGGTTTGGGGTTGCCGGATTGTAGCAAACTGTTCAGAGGTCGGTGTTGGTAACACGGAGGGCACGGAGACACGGAGGACACGGAGAAAACTTTTTGTAGGAGCGGCGCCCTCGCCGCGATGATTTGGCAACCGGGGTTGGGTAGCTGATCGCTGGGTAAAGGTGTTCAACTGACTGTTCTCAGCCGCCTGTCAAAGCACTATCGCGGCTGAGCGCCGGCTCCTGCACAGACAAGGTTCCAAATTACAACAAAACCTCCGCGCCCTCCGTGTCTCCGTGCCCTCCGTGTTATTTCCAGCTTTCCTCTTCGAAGCCAACCAACGTCGGCAGGAACACCTCGTTGACCAGCAGCGGCCGGCCGCCGGTGTAGAAGACGGAGCGTCGGCCCCAGATGGCGTCCGGGGTTTCGCCCAGACCCTGCACGGCCGTGTGGAACAGCCGGTGGCGCGGGGTCATGCAGGCCACTTCCACTTCCTCGCGGCGCAGGCCGGGATCGGCGAACAGGACCGCGCCGAGGGGCCGGGTGCCGAGATGGGCGAGGTGTCGCTGCGCGCCGCGCAGGGTGGTGTGGGGAATCACGGTGCGGGCATAGACCCAGGGCGTGTCGCCACAGTAGAGCTGCACTTCGCGGATCAGGGCGACCTGGGAGACGGGCAGGCCCAGCCGGGTGGCCTCGTTGAGCAACGGCCTTCCCCAGCCCTGGCGGATGACCGCCACGCGAAAGCCGTCACGGCACAGGGCCACCAGTCGTCTCGTCAGTGAGCCAGGATCGAACAGCCAGTCGGCCACCGCATCCGGCACCGGATGGGCGAACAGGTGACGCCGCGCGCGCCAGACCGGTTCGTCGGCATGCTGGCCGAAACGGTTCATGGGCCGACCCGGAACATCGATCCCATTACCGACAGCATGCTGGCCGGGCGGCCGCCACGAGCAGCATCAACGGCATGAGGCAGGCACGCCGGTGGCAGACATTGGCATCGTGATTCGTACATCGTTTTCCTGTTTTCCCGGCCCCATCACACGTCCCCGTAACGGGTCGCCTCGCCGATCCAGCGATCGATGAGCGGCTGGACGTGGTCGGGATAGTCGGCCAGCAGGCGATCGGCGAGATTGGCGACCCGGGGCAGCAGATGGCCATCGCGCGCCAGATCGGCCACGCGCAACTGCCACATGCCGGTCTGGCGCGTGCCGAGCACCTCACCGGGGCCGCGCAGTTCCAGATCCTTGCGGGCGATGGCGAAGCCGTCGTTGGTGGCGCGCAGGGTGCCGAGGCGTTCGCGGGCGGTGTCGTTCAGTTCGCCATGATACATCAGCACGCAGGCCGACACGGCGCTGCCCCGCCCCACCCGGCCGCGCAACTGGTGCAACTGGGACAGGCCCAGGCGTTCGGCGTTCTCGATGATCATCAGGCTGGCGTTGGGCACATCCACACCCACCTCGATCACGGTGGTGGCCACCAGCAGATCGATCTCGCCGGCCTTGAAGGCCTGCATCACCCGATCCTTGTCCTCGGCCTTCATGCGGCCATGCACGAGGCCCACCCGCACATCGGGCAGCGCCTCGGCCAGTTGCGCGGCGGTGTCCTCGGCGGCCTGGGCCTGCAGGGATTCCGATTCCTCGATCAGGGTACAGACCCAGTAGGCCTGACGGCCCTCGTCGCGACAGGCGGCATGCACCCGCGCCACCACCTCGTCGCGGCGATCGTCGCGGATGACCACCGTCTCCACCGGCGTGCGGCCCGGCGGCAGTTCGTCGATCACCGAACAGTCGAGATCGGCATAGGCCACCATGCTCAGGGTGCGCGGAATGGGCGTGGCGGTCATGATCAACTGGTGGGGCACGCGGCCCTCGCGCCGGCCCTTCTCGCGCAGGGCCAGGCGCTGGTGCACGCCGAAGCGATGCTGCTCGTCCACCACCACCAGGGCCAGGCGGGCGAAGGCCACGTCTTCCTGGAACAGGGCATGGGTGCCCACGGCCACGGCGCCCTCGCCGCTGGTCAAGCGCGCCAGCGCCGCGCGCCGCTCGCGGCTGCGCAGCTTGCCCGACAGCCACACCACCTCGATGTCCAGCGGCGCGAGCCATTCGCGAAAGTTGCGATAGTGCTGCTCGGCGAGGATCTCGGTCGGGGCCATCAGCGCCGCCTGATGACCGGAGCCCACCGCCCGCAGCACCGCCAGCAGGGCCACCAGGGTCTTGCCCGAGCCCACGTCACCCTGCACCAGGCGCTGCATGGGGATTTTGCGCGAAAGGTCCCGTTCGATTTCCTGCACCACCCGCTGCTGCGCACCGGTCAGTTCGAAGGGCAGGCGATCCCGGAAACGGGCGATCAGCGCGTCGCCGCCCGTCAGGGGAAAACCGGCATGCTGCTGTACCCGGCTGCGCAACTGGCGCAGGCTGAGAACGTGGGCCAGCAGTTCCTCCAGCACCAGGCGCTGGCGCATGGGATGATCCGGTTCAGCCAGGGAATCGAGAGAGACGTCCGGCGGCGGCCGGTGCAGGAACAGCAGCGATTCGGCCAGCGAGGGCAGATCCGAATCGTCCCGCAAGGCCGCCGGCAGCAGTTCGGGCAACGGCAGGCGGCCGGCCTGCAGGTGCAGAAGCGCCTGTTCCGTGAGATTGCGCCAGCTCAGCTGGTGAATGCCTTCGGTGGACGGGTAAATCGGGGTCAGGCTCTCTTCCACCGCCACCGGCTCATCGCTGTCCACGCGGCGAAACTCCGGGTGCACCATCTCAAGGCCCCCGGAACCCCGGCGCACTTCGCCGAAACAGCGCAGCTCGGTGCCGCGCGCCAGCATCTGCTGCTGGCGGGCATTGAAATGAAAGAAGCGCAGGGTGATGAAGCCGGTGCCGTCGGCCAGGCGCGAGAGCAGCATGCGCCGGCGTCCGTATTTCACCTCGGTCAGCTCCACGGTGCCCACGATGACCGCTTCGCGGCCGGGCCGCAGGGCACCGATGGGCGTGACGCGGGTGCGATCCTCGTAGCGCAGGGGCAGATGGAACAGCAGATCCGTGACCTCACGGATCCCCAGCTTCGCCAGCTTCTCGGCCATGCGCGGTCCCACGCCCTTCAGCGCGGTCACGGGCATGGAGGCCGGTTCAGCCGTCATGGATAAAGTCGGTTCGCGGCGCACGTCCCTGTCGCGATCGCTGGTGGTTCCAATCGGATCAGCGCTCGAGCACCATCACCGCGTCCATTTCCACCGCCGCACCCTTGGGCAGGGCCGCCACGCCAATGGCTGCCCGCGCCGGATAGGGCTCGCGGAAATACGCGGCCATGATTTCGTTGACGCGCGGGAAGTGGGCCAGATCGGTGAGGAACACGTTGAGCTTGACGATGTCGGCCAGCGATCCCCCGGCCGCTTCGCACACGGCCGAAAGATTGTCGAACACCCGCCGGATCTGGGCGTCGATGTCCCCGTCGATGAGTTCCATGGTCTCCGGCACCAGCGGAATCTGGCCGGAGAGATACACGGTGCCGTCCACCTTCACCGCCTGGGAATAGGTGCCGATGGCCTGCGGGGCCTTGTCGGTCTGGATGATGTTGCGAGCCATGGATGGTTTACCTTGAATCTCGTCGGAACCGGGCAATTGTCTCATGCCTCGACGAGGTGTCCAAGCGAGGCTTTCTGGATGGCTGCCGTATTCACGCACCTCGTCGCGGATAGCACCGGGAACACGCATCGACGGTTTGACTTTCCCCGGGTCTTGTCGAATAGTGGTTTTCCGTCATAACCGGATTACATGCCAACCTTCCGGTGGCCTCTTAGCACCACCGACACCGGAACGGAATCTGGAGTTGCCGCATGCATGTTCTTGTCACCGGCGCCAGTGGATTCATTGGCAACCATCTCGTCCATGCCCTGTTGTCGGCGGGGCATCGCGTGACGCTTTGCGTCCGCCGTCCATCGTACCGGGCAAACCATCCTGCCGGTTGCCAACGCGTATTGGCCGACTTCAGTCGGGATGTGACGCCTGATATCTGGCTCCCCCGCCTTGCCGGTATCGATGCGGTCATCAATACCGTGGGCATCTTTCGCGAGACCCGGCAGCAACGTTTTGCGAATCTGCACCACAAGGCTCCGGCCGCATTGTTCAAAGCCTGCGAGCAGGCCGGCATCAAACGGGTCATTCAGGTATCCGCCCTGGGTGCTGACGCCAATGCCAGAACGGCATACCACCTCAGCAAGCGAGCCGCCGACGAGGTTCTTTGCGCATCCGGTCTGGAATGGACCATCCTGCGTCCTTCCATCGTCTACGCTCGCGGCGCGGCGAGCTGGTCGCTGTTTCTGGGGCTGGCCAGTCTGCCCTGGATACCGGTTGTCGAACGGGGTGAGCAACGCATTCAACCCGTCCATGTCGCGGATCTGGTTCGGGCAATCCTTGCCTGTCTGGAAGGCTCGGCCGTCTGCGAAATCGTGAATGTCATCGGGCCCGAACCCGTCACCATTCGTGAGTTGCTCGGGCGTTTGCGCGTCTGGCTCGACGGCAAGCCGCCCCATTGGGTATCCGTACCACGCTGGCTGGCCCAAACCCTGGCCGAGACCGGCGGTCGACTTTTCCGCATGCCCCTGGGCCGTGATGCCGTTTTCATGTTGCTGCAAGACAACGTGGCCGACGTTCGGCCTTTCGTCGCGCACATGGGTTTCGAACCCCGTCGACTGGATACGGTACTCGCCACCGATCCGGCCACCGCCGCCGATCGCTGGCACGCCAGACTGTATTTTCTGCGGCCGCTGTTGCAACTGTCCATCGCCGTGCTCTGGCTATGGACGGCCATCGTCTCGGCGGGGGTGTATCCCCTGCCCGACAGCCTGGCGATGCTGGAACGCACCGGCATTCCCCAGGATCTTGCGCCCCTTGCGCTGGCCGGGGCCATCGGGATCGACATGTTTTTCGGTCTGGCCACGCTCGCGGGGTATCGCCTGAGTGTGTTGCTCTCATGGCAGATCGCCCTGATCCTGTTCTACACCCTGATCATTACGCTGTTCCTGCCGGAATACTGGGCTCATCCTTTTGGGCCCTTGATCAAGAACATTCCCATCCTGGCTGCCCTGCTCGTGTTGCGGGCCATCACCAAACCCTGACCATGGACACCTATCTGCTGGTCAAGTCGTTGCATATTCTCAGCGCCATCGTTCTGTTCGGCACCGGCCTTGGCAGCGCCTTCTACAAATACATGGCCGACCGACAGGCCGACCCGGTTCCCCTGGCCATGACCAATCGTCATGTCATTCTGGCCGACTGGTGGTTTACCACACCTACCATCATCATCCAGCCGCTGACCGGCTTCTGGCTGATGCACCGGCTCGGCCTCGATCTCGATACCGCCTGGATCAGGGCGAGCCTTCTGCTCTATGTCATCGCCGGCGTTTGCTGGGTGCCCGTCGTGTACCTGCAAATCCGCATGCACGCGCTGGCCAGACATGCCGCAGAGACGCAAACGCCATTGCCGGCCGACTACCGCCGACAGGCCCGAATCTGGTTCTGGCTGGGGGTGCCGGCTTTTGCCAGCATGCTGGGGATCGTTCTGTTGATGGTCTTCAAGCCGACCTGATGCTGCCGCGGCTGGCCACCTGTTCTTGCAGTGTCATTTCTTGAGGCGGTAGATCCGCTGCACCATCTCCAGACTGCGCAGGCTGCGCATGATGCGCGCCAGGTGCTGGCGGTTGCGGACCATGACGGTGAAGCTGAGGGTGGAGTGCATGCCGTCGCGCTCCTCGATGCTCACGTTCTCGATGTTGGCTTCCATGTCCGAGAGCGTGGCGGCCACCTTGGCCAGCACGCCCCGCTGGTTGAGAACCAGCAGCTTGATGTCGATGGGGAATTCGCCCTCGATCTCGGGCTCCCACTCCACGTCGATCCACTTCTCGGGCCGGTTGCGGTATTCGGCCACGTTCTTGCAATCCTCGGTGTGGATCACGATGCCGCGGCCGGAGGTAACGAAGCCGAGAATGGGATCGCCGGGGATGGGCCGGCAACACTTGGCGAAGGTGACCACCGCCCCTTCCGTGCCCTTGATGGCCAGCGGCCGCGGCCGGGCCTCTTCGCTGCCGCCGGCCTTCTCCTCCCCCTGCAGCAGCGCCCGGGCGATGACCATGGGCATCTGGTTGCCGAGGCCGATGTCGACGTACAGATCGTCCAGGGTCTCGTAGTTGAATTCCTCGCACACCTTGCGGGTCTGCTCTTCCGAGAGGCTTTCGAGGCTGCTGCCGTGGGCGGCCAGGCTCTTGTTGAGCAGGCGCGCGCCGAGCATCACCGCCTCGTCGCGCTGCAGGTTCTTGAGCACGTTGCGGATGTGGGTGCGGGCCTTGGCGGTATGCACGAAGTCGAGCCAGGCCGGGTTGGGCTGGGCCCCCTTGGAGGTGATGATCTCCACCGTGGCGCCGTTGTAAAGCTCGGTGCGCAGGGGCACCAGCCGCCGGTCGATCTTGGCCGCCACGCACTGGTTGCCCACGTCGGTGTGCACGGCATAGGCGAAGTCCACGGCGGTGGCGCCGCGGGGCAGCACCATGATGTCGCCCTGGGGTGTGAAGACATAGACCTCGTCCGGGAACAGATCGATCTTCACACTTTCCAGGAATTCGACCGAGTTGCCGGCCTTCTGCTGGATTTCCAGCAGATCGTGCAGCCACTGGCGGGCCCGGATCTGGGCGCTGTTGCCGGCACCTTCGCCGGCACTCTTGTACAGCCAGTGGGCGGCGATGCCCGCCTCGGCCACCTTGTGCATCTCCTCGGTGCGGATCTGCACTTCCAGGGCCACGCCGTAGGGACTGAACAACACGGTATGCAGGGACTGGTAACCGTTGGCCTTGGGGATGGCGATGTAATCCTTGAACTTGCCCGGCATGGGCGTGTAGAGATTGTGCACCGCGCCCAGCACCCGGTAACAGGTGTCCACCGAATCGACGATGATGCGGAAGGCGTAGACGTCCATCACCTCGCTGAACGCCAGGTGCTTGTCCTTCATCTTCTTGTAGATGGAATAAAGGTGCTTCTCGCGACCGATGACTTCGCCCTCGAGCCCTTCCTGCTCCAGCCGCGCCTGGATGGCCTCCTGGAGCTTGCCGACGATTTCCTTGCGGTTGCCCCGCGCGCGACGCAGGCTCTCGCGCAGCACCCGGTAGCGCATGGGATAGAGGGCGGCGAAGCCGAGATCCTCCAGCTCCAGCCGCATGCGGTTCATGCCCAGGCGGTTGGCGATGGGCGCGTAGATTTCCAGCGTTTCCCGGGCGATGCGCCGACGCTTGTCGGGCGGCATCACGCCCAGGGTGCGCATGTTGTGGAGTCGGTCGGCGAGCTTGATGAGGATGACGCGGATGTCCCGCACCATCGCCAGCATCATCTTGCGGAAGTTTTCCGCCTGGGCCTCGACCTTCGATTCGAACTGGATGTGGGTGAGCTTGCTGACGCCATCGACCAGCTCGGCGATCTCCTCGCCGAAGCGTTCGGCCACCTCTTCCTTGGCGATGCCGGTGTCCTCGATGACGTCGTG
>JALVBM010000174.1 GCA_027010665.1 Chromatiales bacterium | reverse complement strand
CGGCAACACCGTGGTGGTGCTGTCGGTGATCGACAACCTGGTCAAGGGCGCCGCCGGGCAGGCCGTGCAGAACATGAACATCCTGTTCGATTTCGACGAGCACGCCGGCATCGACGGCATCGCGCTGCTGCCCTGACCATGCGGCTCAAGGTCAAGCCCCACAATCCATGGAAGACGCGCCTGTTCGTGCTGCTGGGAGGCGCCGGCCTGCTCATCGGCGGCTGGAGCCTCTACGACTACGGCCGCTACATGGCCGGCTACGACAGCGCCGAGGCCGGCCGCGAACTGGTGCAACTGATGGCCACGGTGGACGCCCTCAATGCCGAGATCGAGACCCTGCGCGAACAGAAGGCCCAGCTCGAACGGGCGGCCCAGATCGAGCGCAAGGCCTACCAGGAGCAGGACGCCAGCCTCAAGGCCCTGCAGGCCGAGATCCTCGAACTGAAGGAAGAACTGGCCTTCTATCGCGGCATCGTCTCGCCCCGCGAGGCCTCCCGCGGCCTGCGCCTGCAGAGCTTCACCCTGGAGCCCAACGGCCCGCGCAGTTGGCGCTACAAGGTGGTGCTCACCCAGGTGCTCAAGAATGACAGGCTGGCGCGGGGCACGGTAAGATTGAAGGTGGACGGCCTGCAGGGCGGTAATCCTCGCAGCCTCGAACTGGCGGCCCTGACCGAGAAGCCGGTCAAGGAATTGCCGTTCCGGTTCAAGTATTTTCAGAACCTCGAGGGGGATCTGATTCTGCCCAAGGGCTTCGTTCCCTTGCGGGTCACCGTGCGCATCCTGCCGCGGGGCCGCCGCAGTGACGCCATCGAGAAGACCATCGACTGGCCCAAACAGGAGAAACCGGACAATGTGGGGTAAAGCGAAAAAACCCAGACAGACTGCCCAGATCGACTCGCTCATCGGGCAGAACACCGAAATCCAGGGCGACGTCATCTTCAGCGGCGGCCTGCACGTGGACGGCATCGTGCGCGGCAGCGTGATCGCCGCCGAGGGCGAGGACTCGGTGC
>JALVBM010000173.1 GCA_027010665.1 Chromatiales bacterium | reverse complement strand
CGTGCAACTGCTGGTGGTGAGCCTTACGGTGGAACCGGGCAACTATTTCCCCACCATCGGCGCCAGCGGCGGCGTGTTCGGGGTGCTGCTGGCCTACGGCATGATGTTCCCGCGCAGCATCATCTTTTTGCTGATCCCGCCGATGCCGATCGAGGCGCGCTGGTTCGTGTTGATCTACGGCGGCATCGAACTGTTCTTCGGCATCACCGGCACCGATTCCGGCGTCGCCCATTTCGCCCATCTCGGCGGCATGCTCTTCGGCTACCTGCTGATCCGCCACTGGCGCAACTTGCCGCCGGCACGGCCGGACCGGCTGCCGGGTTAGCCGTCTTCGTCCTCCAGGGACGGATCGTAAAGGCCCTGGCGCGCCAGGCTGTTGAGCCGCGCACGCTTGAGCAGGGCCTGCTGGGCCGCCTCGACATTCTCCGGCTTGCCGGCCCAGGCATGCAGGGCCGGCTGCTGCAGGGCACGACCGTAGGAAATGCTCAGTTGCCAGGGCGCGTTGCCGCGCAACTGGTTGATGGCGTTGAGGTTCAAGGTGGCTTCTTCCGCACCTTGCCCGCCGGACAGGAAGTGGATGCTGGGCACCGCCGCCGGAACGCAACGCCGCAGCACGCGCAGCGTGGCCTCGGCCACTTCCTGGGGCGAAGCCTTGCGGCATTCCTTGCCCGGCAGCACCATGTTGGGCTTGAGCAGCATCAGTTCGAAGATCACGCCGTGCCGATGCAGGGCATGAAACACCTCGCGCAATACCGCCTCGGTGACCTCGGCACAGCGGTCGATATCGTGGTCGCCGTCCATCAGCACCTCGGGCTCGACGATCGGTACCACGCCGGCTTCCTGGCACACGGCGGCATAGCGCGCCAGCATCTCGGCATTGGCTTCCAGGCCAATCTGGGTCGGGTTGCGCGGTGTGATCGGATAGACTTCGCGCCACTTGGCAAAGCGGGCACCCTGGGTCTTGTAGCCCTCGAGCCGCTCGCCGAGTCCGTCGAGACCGCAGGTGATCAGATCGCCG
>JALVBM010000172.1 GCA_027010665.1 Chromatiales bacterium | reverse complement strand
CGGCCACGCCACCGAACCGGAAGGGACTTTCACTCTCAGCACACAGGCAGTCGATTCACGTGACGTCCATGCCCGGCCCGGATCAGGAACTGCGACGGATCCACCGTCTGCTGCTCGGGATCGTTCTCGGCAGCTTCGCCCTGGCGCCGATCATCGGCTATACGGTGGCCGTGGCCTTCGGCATGGTCGATCCCCTGCGCCTGCTCGCCTGGCCGGTCTGGCCGGCCCTGCTGGCCATCTATCTCGGCCTGCTGGGCTGGATGTGGCACCACTTCCGGCACCTGTTCGCCCCCCTGCGCCGGCGCCAGCCCGAGGCGCAGCAGTCCCTGCAGGGCTTCAGCAACAGCTACTGGGCCTTCTTCCTGCTCTACGTGCTGATCCTGCCCACCGTCCAGTACTGGCTCGGCGCCGGCATGGCCGACACGCCCCGGCATGCCGGCCTGCTGCAGGAAATCCTGCTGCAACTGGTGGTGGCCATCCTGGTGGGCATGCCCGGCTATCTGGAGGCCCTCTCGCTGCTGGGCCGCGCGGCCCGGCACACGGGCCTGGCGCGCATCCACGTGAGCATGCGCACCAAGATCCTGCTCATCGGGGCCTACATGCCGTTGCTGATGACCACCGTGCTGCTGCGCTACTACTGGTGGCGCACCGGCTATCTGCCCATGGAGCTGTGGCTGGCCTGGCTGGCCCTCGGGCTGGCCGCCTTCGTCATGACCCTGATCGCCATCCGCAGCCTGCGCCAGTCACTGGATCCGGTGCAGGAGGTGATCAGCAACCGTGGCGCCACCGACTACCTTGGCATGGCCCAACGCCTGCAGCCCCGTTCCATCGACGAGATCGGCTATCTCATCCACACCCTCGGCCGCCTGTTCCACCGGCTCGGCGAGCAGGAATCCCACATGCGCGCCATCTTCGACCACGCCGCCGAGGGCATCATCGTCACCGACAGCGACGGCCGCATCGAGACCCTCAACCCGGCCGCCGAGCACCTGTTCGGCTATCCCGCCGAGGCCGTCCGCGG
>JALVBM010000171.1 GCA_027010665.1 Chromatiales bacterium | reverse complement strand
TACTTAGCAACGGCTCGACCAGATTGCGCAGGCGTGTGCCGGGAAGGATACCCAATTCCTTCTCCAGGGCCGCCCGACAGCGCCGATAGAGCCGGACCGCCTCGGCGTGACGCTCCTGTTGCAGCAGCATGTCGATTTGCGCCTGATAGAGCCGTTCTTCCACCGGCAGCACTTCGAGGGCGCGATCGTAGAGAGCCATGGCCTGTTCGTGTTCGCCCCGGGCGGCGAGACATTCGCCGGTGAGCAGGCACAGGCGCAGATAGCGCTCCTCGTAGCGGCGTATGCGCCATTCCAGATCGGGATGATCGCTGCCACGCAGGAAGCGCCCCTGATAGAGCTCCAGCGTGGCCCGGGCCTGGGCCAGCCGTGCCGAATCCATGGGTTGCGCCTGGCAGGCATCGAACAGGGCACTGGCTTCGTGATCGAAGGCCCAGGCATCCACCCAGCAGCGTCGGTTGTCCAGGGACAGGCGGCCATCGTTCAGCGGCAGGATGTCCTCGACGGCGAGCAGCTTGCGCAGGCGGTGCAGTGTGCTGTCGAAGGTGCGCCGTGCGGCATCGCCTTCGGTATCGGGCCAGAGCTGATCGGCCAGGGTGGTCTGGGAGACATCGCGACCACCCAGGGCGATGAGCAGCTTGAGCAGTTCCAGTGGCTTGCGCTGGGCCTTGCTGCGGATTTCGAGCGTCTGACCATCGATGACGATGGCGAACCGGCCGAGTGTGTAGATGCGCACGGGCCAGGGCCAGTTGCGCAGATAGCGGAATCGGGGAACGGGCAGCAGATGCCGTTCCCGGATCAGCATGCGCGCATAATCTTCGACGATGCCTTCCTGCAGCGCCCAGCCGCACAACCAGCTCCCGATTTCGTCTCGCCATGCAGACCAGTTGATGGCGTGATGCCGGTGGCACCATTCGAAGGCCTGGCGAAGATAGCGCTTGCCCGCTTCCGGGTCGCCGAGTTCCAGTTCCAGTTCCGCCAGCGCCAGCAGTGCACCCCGCCGGGTAATGCCGCTATTGTGACGTTCCCCCATGGCCAGGGCCTGCAATTGAAGCTCACGGCTTCGCTGGACATCGCCCAGCAGATGGCAGGCCCGCCCCAGCCCTGTCACCATGATGGCTTCGGCCCAGGGACAACCCGCCTGACGGGCATACTGGACGGCCTTGCTGGCATACTCGTGCATCAGGGCACCATCCCGCTCCTGGAAGACGGCCATGCAGCGCAGATAGTTGTAGTGGCTGGCATCGAGGATGCGCGTGGGCCGGATCAGGGCCTGCATGCGGTCGAGCAGGCGGTTGGCTGCCGGAAGGTCTTCCCGGGTGATGTGCGCCCACGCGCCCTGGGCACAGAGCATGAAGTCGAAATGATGGAGCTGGCTTTGACCGGCGATGCGCAGCCCTTCCTCCATGCTCTGCAGGGCGCGTTCCTGTTCGCCAATCATCCAGGTATGGGCCGCTTCGATGGCATGCCAGGCAATCTGGGTGAAGGGATCCATGGCGGCCTGCGTGGCCTGTCGGCGAAGGGTTTCCACCAGCCAGCGGGATTTGGGCAGATTACCGCTCCACCACGAGTGATACATGAGCAGATGCATGCCGATCTTCATGTTCAGCCGCGCATCCTGACCGTGGGCGACGAGGGTCTCGATGCTTTCGGCCCAGCGGGGCAGATCCGGATGCCAGGGCTGGCGGTACATCAGGGCGGTAAAGATCGCCACGCTCAGACGGGCGCGGGTATTGTCGGGGAAACCCTCGAGTTCGTGGGTTCGGGTCAGATCGTCGAACTCACGGATCCAGGTATCGAGTTCGGCAAAGTCGCCCCATTGAAAGATGAAGGTTTCGACCACGCCGGACCAGGCCAGTGCCGCGCCATTGGCCTCACCCGTCTCACGGAAGCGGTGATAGGAACGGATGTAGCGTTCCCGGGCGAGGAACAGATCGCTGTCGCGGGTTGCGGCGCCATGATAGAGCAGCAGCCAGGGCTTGCTCTCAAGCACGGATTGCGGAATCCGCTCGAACTGTCGCAGCAGCGAGCGTGAGCCGCCGATGTCGAGCAGTTGCGGTGCCCGCCGCTCGCACAACGCCGCCAGCGCGTCCCAGTCCCCGTTCTGGCTGTAGAGATCCGCGGCGACCCGCCACTGGCGGTGATCGGCAAGAATGCGCGCGGCCCGCCGGCGCAGATCGGCGAGAGCCTCGGGGGGAACCCGTCTGGCAAGCCGTTGACAGAGATAGGATCGGAACAGGGGATGGTATTCGTATTCCGATTCCTCGCGACCGGTCCGGTAGGTGAAGAAATTTCTCGCAGCCAGTTCCTCGAGCATTTCCCCGGCACCCGCGTGCCGGGTCATTTCCCGGGCCATGGCCTCGGTCATCACCGGCAGCAGGGCGGTACGCATCAGCAACCCCTGGCGGTCCACCGGCAGGCGATCGATGACCTCGCGGGCAAAGTAGTCGAACAGTTGCGCATGGGTCTGGGGATCGCCCTCCGGTTCGGTCGGGCAGTATCCGCCCGCCCGATACTGCTCCAGCATCAGGACAAGGCCGGCTGCCCAGCCGCGGCTGGACTGGCATATGGTGTGGATCTCCGGCTTGTCCACGTCCTCGCCGATGCGCAATCGACAGAGTTCGCGCATCTCGCTGTCATCGAGACGAATGTCGTGCCATAGCAGGGTGCGCAGCCGGCCCTTCAGCAATTGCGTTCCCAGCGTTTCAGGCAGGCGGGTTCGGCTGAGCAGGACCATGCCCGGACCTTCAGGCAGCTCGGCGATGGCCTGTTCGAGCAGTGAATGAACTTCGGACTCGAGCACGTCGCAGTTGTCCAGCACCAGCACGATTTCTTTGGGTAGACCGGCGTAGAGTTGCCGGAAATAGCTTTGGGCGAAGGGGATGACGGCATTCAGGCAATCGCTGCAGAGCGTGGGCAATGCTTCGGGATCGGCATGACCGGCCTGACGGGCGGCAATCGTGAACAGGTGGAAGAAGGTGGCGGGATCGTTGTCGCCGTCGTCGAACTTGTACCACAGTACGGGGCGTTGCCGATCCTGACAGTAGCCGCCGATCAGAACGGTCTTGCCGGCACCGGGCGGGCCGCTGATCCACAGGGCGCCACCATCGCAGGCCGCATCGATACGGGCGTAACAGCGTTCACGAGAAAGGATCCCGGACAACCGGGGCGGCATGTACTTCGCCTGGGGCGCTGACTGGGGCATGTCTTTCCCGCCGTCGATTGGAAGCCATGCATGCGGGTATCCATACCCGGAACGGATGCCGCTGGCGTTCCGGGATGGCCGTCATCGATCGGGGGCGAATCGTGCAGGCATTTGTTGTTGGTTCTTTGTCTATGAAGTATAGCCGTCAGACGAAAGCGTGAGTATAGAACGAAAGCCCGGCAGGGCTCATGAATTGGCAATAGGAAAGTTTTACTACATCGTTTTCATGAATCGTTCGACCATGACCACGACCGCCAGCCACAAAGCAGCGGAAAATACAGACCCAGACGGATCGGACGGGATTCACGCTGTGCGAACAGGCGGGCATAGTTTTCGAGCTGCTGGCGATAGCGATCGACTTCCCGATCCAGGAATTCATCGAGCCCACCGCCCTCGTGGCGGCTGGTCTTGTAGTCGATGATCCAGCGGGTGCCGGTTTCGTCCACGAAGGTCCGATCGACGATGTAATGACGTGGCATGCCGTCGAACACGCCGGTCAGGGGATATTCGCTGTGGGCATCGGCATGATCCGGCGAGAGGATCCAGCATCCACGCTCGTCCTTTAATACCTGTTCGAGTGCGGTCTGTACACGTTGACAGGCGGTCTCGATGTGCGTCTGGGGCACGCCGAGCTGCTGCAGGCGGAGGTGAATGTGGTCGCGATGATCCGACGGCGTGAAAGCCTGCAGGCGTTGGGCATCGCCCTGCCCCAGGTATTCGAGATAGCCATGCACAACGGTGCCCACGTGACGTGCCGTCTCGCCGGCCCAGTCGAATTCGATTTCCGGCGTCTCGTCGGTGGACGAAACCTGGCGAACCAGACTGACGGCCGGGGGCGGCTCGGGACATTGCCAGTCCAGTGGCAGGCGGCGAAGTTGTGGCCGGTGTTCGTCCGGCGGACTTTCGACTTCCGGGGGATCCGCTTGCGCATCATCTTCTGATCCACAGGATTCCAGAGCCTCGACGAAGGTCGATGAGACCACCGGCCACAACAGGGCCAGCAGCGTGTCGCTTGCCGGTTTCACTTCACCCTTGCTGTTGCGGTTGGCATGGCCGCACAGGTGCAGCCGTCGCCGGGCGCGCGTGACCGCGACATAGAGCAGGCGCTGGCTCTCGTAGACGGACTTGGCCTTGTCCAGCTGGCGAAGATAGCTGACCGTGGCATCGTCCTCCTCGCCGGCGCCGGGAACAGGGCTGAACAGCAGCACCGTCTCGCCACCGGGCAGGGGCAGTTCCTGCCAGTAGAGCAGCCGGCGATCATCGCTACGGGGCGCCTTGCCCAGGCCGGGCACGATCACCGTGTCGAACTCCAGGCCCTTGGCCTTGTGAATGGTCATCAGTTGCACCCGGACCGACTCGCCCGCATCGGCGCGGGCATGGAGATCCGCCACGGCCTTCAGCAGTCCGGCGTAGTCATCCACGTCGCCACCCGCGTCCAGGGTTTCAAGGCGCTCGAGATAGGCTTCGGCATCGGCCTGCGCCACCGGGTCGGGATAACAGGCCGGCCCGCCGAGCGCCAGCCAGGCCTGTTCCACCGCATCGCGCAGCGGCAGGCGGGCATGCCGTTGCAGCGCTTCCGCAAGCAGCGGTTCGATGCGCGCGAGGATGCGCTGGCCCTCCGGTGAAAGGGCTTCCCGACAGGCGGGATCGCTCAAACGGGAAAAGATCACATCGTCCGCCCCGCCGGCGAGTTCGAGCAGATCGGCCTGGGTCAAGCCACACAGGGGCGAGCGCAACAGGGCCAGCCAGGCGATGCGATCGGCCGGATGCAACAGCGCCCGCGTCAGGGAGAGCAGATCCTGCACCACCGGACGGGCGGCCAGGGGATCGATTTCCACCGCCTGGAAACGGATCCCGGCTTCGCGCAACGCCGGAATGATCTGCAGCAGATGGCTTCGGCTGCGGACCAGGATGGCCACGCTGCCCTTCGGATCCTCGGCCAGCGCCGTCTGCACGATGCGGGTGACCGTTTCCGCTTCCTCGGCCTCCTCGCCCTTGGCGAAGGGATGGAGATGCACCGCCAGCCCCGGCAGTGCCGGATGCTGTGCGCGGGAAGTACTGTAGGCCACGGCGCCGACCGTCTCGTCGTCGACGGGCGGGAAGACCGACGGGAAGGTTGCGTTGACCCAGTCGATGATGCCGGCCTGGGAGCGGAAATTGACCGACAGTTGCAGGAAGTCGAGTTGCACGTCACCTAGCCCGTTCTGCTTGACGTCCAGAAACAGCCCCACTTCCGCTTCGCGGAAGCGATAGATGGACTGCATGGGATCGCCCACCAGAAACAGGGTACGGCCATCGTCCGGCATCCAGCCTGCCGTCAGGCGCTGCAGCAGTTCGTACTGGTTGAAGGAGGTATCCTGGAACTCGTCCACCAGCAGGTGCCGGATCCGGTAGTCGAGCTGCAGGGCCAGATCGGTCGGCGCCTGGGGCGAGCCCAGGGCGGCGACCGCCTGCATGGCGATCTCGGCAAAGTCCACCTCGCCGCTTTCCTGAAACACCAGCCGCAAATGGGCGACGGTCTGCACCAGCAACGCGAACAGGGCCTCGAGGACGCGCCACTGGTTGTCGGTATAGTGCGGCAGCGGCAATATCGTGACGCGCCGCAGGGCCTCGCCGAAACGGCCTTCCTCGCGCAGGGCGTCGAGCAGCGCGACCATGCGGGCCTTCATGTCGGCGAAGCGTTCCTTCTCCTGCGCATCGGCGCCGGCATTCTTTGCAGGAAAGCCCTGGTTGCGGGTTAGCGACTTGCGGAATTCGCCACTGCTGGTCAGCAGCCAGTTGACCATGGCCTGCCATTGGGGCAAGGCCTCGGGTGTGGCCGGCGGCAGATCCTCGAGATCGCGACAGACGGCCAGTTCCGAATGGTCGTCGAGCTGCCCGATGGCGAAACACAGCAGTGCCTGGAGTTCCCGGCGGTATTCATCGGGGAACGCCGCACGAATCGCCTGCAGTTCGGCAATCACGATGCGTTCGAGCGCGGCTTCCAGGGTTTCCCGCCGCCGGTGTTCACCGTCGCCGGCCAGATGCCGCAGCCATTGATCCCGGTGGGCCAGCATCCCGGCGACGAGGTCCTGGACCTGACCATGCCGGTTGTCGAGATGGCGCAGCAGATCGGCAACGGCATGGCCGATGGCTTCCCGGGTCTCGAGCTGTTCGAGGATCTGGCTGGCCGCTTCGCGATAGAGCGCGCTGGCCTCTTCCACCACCGACGGCGTGGCACCGAATCCCGACAGGACCGGCATCTGCCGCACCAGGGCGGCGCACAGGGCATCGAACGTGAGAATGCGCAACCGGGCCGGATGGCGCAGCAGCGCCCAGCCTTCGCGGGCATCCTGCGCCAGTGCCGCGGCGGCCAGTTCGAGGGTGCGACGTTCGTGGTCGTTTTCCGCCGGCTCGCCGCTGGCGGCCTTCTGCAGGGCACCGAGGATGCGCTCGCGCATCTCGGCCGCCGCCTTGCGGGTGAAGGTGATGGCCACGATCTCTTCCGGCGCCGCCACCCGTGCCAGCAGGGCCAGGTAGCGCTGGGTGAGCAGCCCCGTCTTGCCCGAACCGGCGGGGGCCTGCACGATGAAGGAGCGGGAGACGTCGAGCGCCGCTTCCCGTACGGCCTGATCCACGGGCTGTTCAGGACGCATCGCTGGCGGTCTCCTCGTCGAGCAGGAACACCCTGCCGTCGACATCGGTCACACGGCACAGGGCCGTCAGCTCGCAGTAACGGCAGGTATCGGGATAGCGCTTGGGATCGACGCGGGTATCGCTGTCACGAAACGCCCGGGCCAGACGCTGCACCGTTTGCGACCAGTGGGCGAGCAATGCCGGCCAGGTGCCGTCTTCGAGATAGCGCGAGAGTTTTTCCGGCGGGCGCGCATCGGGCACCAGATCCGCCTCGGCGACGACACCCTGGAAACCCATCTCGCCCGGTCGCAACTGGGCGAACACCACACCGGCCAGTTCCTCGCGCAACAGCGTGGCATAGAGCGGCAACTGCGGATCGTCGGGCCGCTCGCCGAACCAGGCGCTGGGCGAGACCGCGCCGGTCTTGTAGTCGATGACGATGCGCCGGCCATCCGGCAGGCGATCGAGGCGATCGATTCGCAAGGCCACGTCCAGCCCTTCGATGTCGGCACTGACCGGCAGCTCATTGGCCTCCACGGTGAAATCGTCCCGTTCGCTTTCGATGGCCAGCCAGTCCAGCACCAGCCCGGTGAGCCGTTCGCTTTCGATGCGCCGGAAGGCCGCGGTGAAGATCTGGGGCAGGCGTCCGGCCATTTCTTCCACGGCCTGTTCCACCGCCACCTGAACCGTTTCGCGGCGGGCATCCTCGCTCAACTGCCGCAAGGCGGCCCGATCCCCCAGCGCCTCCCAGACCAGTTGCAGCACCCGATGCACAAGGCTGCCGCGGTTCATGGGATCCAGACCGATCCCCACCTCACCCAGCGCGCGGGCGGCAAGACGCAACTCGGCAAACGCCCGGAAGGGACAGGCCGACTGCAGACGAAACAGGCTGCTGCCGCCCCGGACACTGCCCGGCGCCAGTTTCGGCGGCGGCGTATCCTCGACCCATTCGACCGTGCCGGCCGCGGCGATGCGCTCGTGCCAGTCGGGTCCGTTCCAGAGTTCGAGCGATGCCGGCGCCACTTCGGGCAGATCCGCAATCAGGGGGCTGGGCCGGCGCTCGCGTTCTTCTTCGTGCCGGCCATGACTGAAGACGACTTCCGGCGCGGCTTCCCGCAACTGCGTGGTGAGCCGTTGGGCCACGGCCAGTTCCCGGGCCTCGGAGGCATGGGGCAAATCGTGCTGGCGCTGCAGCCACAGGGGCAGGAACGGATTGGGTCGCGGCGAGGGCGGCCAGGCATCGTCGCTCATGCCCATCACCCACAGGTGATCGAACCGGGCACCCACCGCTTCCCACAATCCCATCACCTGAACCGGCGTCGGTGGCGTCTGCGGCTGGAAGAGTCGCGCGGCGGCCAGCGATCGCAGGCGCGAGATGGCCTCGCCGGCGCGCATGGGCCGGCCCACCGTCTCCAGGGTCGCGAACGTGGCCAGGGTGCGTCGCCAGGCTTCGCTGGCCTGGTATTCGGGGCTCGAAAGCGGCCTACCCCGCGACCAGCCGACGGCTTTCAGCAACCGGGAAAAGTGCGTGACCCACTCGCCCGGCGTTGCCCGGGAAGGCCACTCCCGGCGCTGGCGTTCCATCTCCGCCAGCCCTTCGGCCAGCACCGGACAGTGCCAGGGCCTGTCTTCCCGGGCAGCGAAATGGCGCAGGCGGGCCAGCGTGATGTGGGGCTCGCCGGTCTCCCGCAACTGCCGATCCAGCAGGGCACGTTGCCCGCGTTCACTCTCCCAGCCGGCCAGGTGCGGGGAGCGCAGCAGTTGCATCACCGCCTCGAACGGCTGGCGGCCGCTGGCCAGCGCCAGGAGCTGCAGGGCCGCGCGCACCAGCGGCTCCTGCGCCAGTGGCAGGCCCAGGGTGACGTTGTACGGCCGCTGGCGGGGATCGGTATCGACGCGGCGGGCCTGCGGCACGAGGATCGCATCGAGTGCCCGGCAGAGGGCGGCACGGCGCGCGGCCAGATCGGGGACCACCACGCCGATGCGGGCGTCCGGATTCGCTTCGAGGCGCTGGCGGACCCAGCGGGCCACCACCCGGGCTTCCTGACTGGCGTCCTCGAGACTCACCCGGGCGGCCTGTCCGGCCAGTCCCGCCAGCGCCACCCGCCGCCAGCGGCCACCGGCTTGCGTAAACGCCGAGAGCACCCGGCGGTGGGAAGGCGTCAGCTCCTCGAAGCCGAGCAGATGGCAGGGCTGATCGCACCAGCCTTCGAAGGCCGACGGACATTCGCCCAGCACGCTGGCCAGCCGGGATGCCGGCAACCACTCATGCGATCGGCAGCGGGCATCGAATTCACGCGCCCAGTCGCGAAAGGCGCGCACGTCGTCGTTGAGGCGATCGTCGTCCCCGGGCAGTTGCAGGCACCAGTCCTGCAGCAGGGCATGGGCCTCTGCCGCCAGCCGGGCCGTGGGTGCCGGGCGCAGCAGTGCCTCGCCGGCCGGACTGTCGGCCACCACCTGCTCCCACAGATGCTGCTCCTGCTCGGGTGACAGCAGCAACCGGGCCGGCAACCGGCCGGCAAACTGGGCAGCGTCCCAGACCGCGGTCAGCCAGTCGTCCCAGGGCTGGATGGCCGGTGTCTCCCACACCGTTTCCCCAGCCGCGCGCATGCGCTGCTCGTGGGCCTGCAGCAACTGCCGCTCGAGGCGGCGGTTGGCGGTGAGAATGCGCTCCCCCCGACCGGCGGCATCGAGCAGCGCATCCAGGGAGACGACTTCGGCTGGGGAAGGATCGGGCACGAACGGGTTCCGGCAGGGTGATTCCTGACGATTATACCGGCTCGCGCCAGCGTGTCTGGACACCACCGAATCTGCCCCGCACAATCCGGCCATGCGTACCGGCATCGCCCATCTTCCCCTGCATGGCGGCAAGGCGCCCCGCTGGCTGTTCGAGCGCATGACCCGGCTGGCGCGGGCCATCGCCTGCCACGTGGTGGACGAATACGGCCCGCACGAGATGCTCTTGCGCCTGGCCGATCCCTTCTGGTTCCAGGCCTTCGGTTGCGTGCTGGGTTTCGACTGGCATTCCAGCGGCGTCACCACCACCGCCTGCGGCGCGCTCAAGGAAGGCATCCGGGGACTCGAACACGATCTCGGCCTGTACGCCGCCGGCGGCAAGGGGGCCGCCTCGCGCAAGACCCCGGCCCAGATCGTCGAAGCCTGTGAGACCCTGGGACACGATCCCGAACCGCTGGTCCAGGCCAGTCGCCTGTCGGCCAAGGTGGACAACACCGCCCTGCAGGACGGCTACCAGCTCTATCATCACAGCTTCTTCTTCACCCGTGACGGGCACTGGAGCGTGGTGCAACAGGGCATGAACGACGACAACGGCATGGCCCGCCGCTATCACTGGGTGAGCGATGCGCTGGAGTCCTTCGTGGTGGAGCCCCACGCGGCCATCTGCTGCGATCGGCGCAGCGCCACCCTGAATCTGATCGATCGGCAGAGCGACGGCGCCCGTGAGGCCATCACCGCCATCACCCGCGAACCGGACAGGGAAGTGACGAAGACCATCGCTGCCCTGCCCACCCTGAACATGCCCCGGCATCACCTGCTGGACGCCGCCGACATTCGTCCCTCGCAACTGCAGAAGGTGCTGGTGCAGACCTGGGCGAATCCGCCCGAGGATTTTCAGACCCTGCTCGCCACGCCGGGGCTGGGCCCCAAGTCGCTGCGTGCCCTGGCCCTGGTCGCCGAACTGATCTACGGCCGCCCCGCGGCCACCCGCGATCCGGCCGCCTATGCCTTCGCCCACGGCGGCAAGGACGGCACCCCCTACCCGGTTCACCGCGAACGCTACGATCGCACCATCGACACCTTTGAAACAGCACTTCACCGGGCACGACTCGGCGAACGGGATCGGCTGGAAGCGCTCAGGCGGCTGGGACAATGGGCCACCACCGTGGGCAGTCCGGATCCGCATAAGCATGAACAGGCATGAGCCGTTTAGTCCGGTTCGCCGTTCCATTACCGGTCTGACCAGGCGCGGCGGTTCGATCCGGACAGACCGGCGACATCTACTGCTCGTGAATCACCACTTCCGGCGCCTGAATCCAGGTACCCCGGCATTGCGGACACTTGCCGGGCTTGGTCATCTTGTCCGCCTGGAACACAAAGCCGCATTTGCGGCAGCGGGCCGGACGAATCTCCAGCCGATAGGGTTCATGGCGCAGGGATTTCTGCAAATGGTGCAGATCGTCCGCCACGTCCTTCGCCGGTTCATCCAGGCGTTCGCTCAATTCCTGAAGCGTCATGGGATGCTCGAGCAGGATATCGATGAGTTCCTTGCGATACATGGTTTCAATTCTCCTTTGTCAGACTGATCTCCCGTGCCCATCGCCTGCCGTTCTCGAGCAGGCCAACGATGGCCATGCACTCCAGGCCAAAGGGCAGATAACCGACATAACCCAGAAGCGGCATCTCGAACAGTTCGAAGCGCTGCACATACGGAATCATGTAGACCCATCGGGCCTGACTGTACTGGTTCCACATCTCCCACAGGAATCCGCACAGCAGGGCCGCGAGCATGGGCAGGGAAACGACCCGCCAATGGCCCTGCGCGACCGGCGCGAAGGCCGTGGGCTGGCCCGCGAGCACCTGCAGGGAAACGATCAGCAACAGGGGCGCGACCCACACCAGGGGAAACAGCGCGTCGGGCCAGACACCCAGTCCGCCCAATGCCGCCATTGACACCATCAGCAGGATGCGGGCCGCCGTCTTGCCGTGGGCGCGCATCCGGAGCGGATGAATACGAACATTGCCCAGTCGCGGAAACGTCGCCAGCCAGTCGACAGTGCTGGTCACCGCCGGCAGCACCGTGGAAAAGGCCAGCGTGGCGTGCACCGTGTACTGCAGGGGTCCGAAAGACGCGATCCCGACATAGTGCCAGTTCTGCACGAATCGGTTGAGATATTCGAAATACCACCAGAACAGGGCGCTCAGGGGGAACAGGCTCAGGAAGAAACCGGTTCGATGGGTCAGCAGCGAACGTCCGCTGCGCCACCAGGTCAGGGCATTGACGAACAGGATATAGCCCAGCCACAGGGGCGTGAAGGTATAGGGCTGCAGATGCCGGAAAGCGGGCAGCCGGGTCCATGCCAGAAACCAGAAGCCGGCCACCAGACCTACGGCCAGCCAGCCCCACCAGGGAAAGCGGCGAGCCGTTTCGGTCTTGCCGCGCTGAACGGATGGCCCCCGTGGCCAGACGAGCCAGATCAGCACCCCATACAGAACCAGGGCGACGCTCCCCAGTATGCCGAACGCCACCCAAGAAAAGGGCGCATGATCCACATACAGCGTTCGGGGCGGAAACTCGAGGTAGCGGTCCAATGGCAGCCCGGCCAGATACGCGCCCAGCAGCGGCAGGCCAAGCAACAGCAGGCCAGTGATGGCGATCAGCCCGGCGCTGCCGATTCGCCCGGGATTCATGTGCCCCGGCATGCCGCCTGGCACCTTGCGTGGCAAACGGGAACCGAAAGCGTCACCACGGCATTGCCTGACCGTCGTAACGATAGAATTTCCCGCTCATCGACGGATCGAAGCGCGCAACCACCGCACGCATGCCGGCCACGCTTTCCTCGGGCGACAAGGGGGCTTCCCTGCCGCCCATGCGGGTGCGCACCCAGCCCGGATGCAGCAGCAACAGGCCGATGTTCAGGCTGGCCAGCTCGAACGACAATCCCCGACTGGCCGCATTGAGCGCCGCCTTGCTGGAACGGTAGGCATAGTCGTTGGGCGCATTGATGTCGGCGATGCTGCCCATGTGGCTGGAAATGTTCACCACCAGCCGCTTACGCCCCTGCTCCAGGCTGGGCAACAGAGCCTCGGTGACCCGGAAGGCGCCCAGGGTATTGACCGCAAGGGTCGTCAGCCAGTCGTCATAATCGATCTGACCCAACTTGTCCCGGCCCCAGCGCTCAAGATAGATCCCGGCGTTGTTGATCAGCAGATCAAGCGGCTGTCCGGCCAGGACGGCCGCCATGTCTTCCACCTGTTCCCGATCCGTCACGTCCAGCCGGTGAATCGACACCTCGGGATGGGCATCGGCCAGGGTCTGCAGGGCCTCAGCCTCGTCGGGCCGACGACAGGTGGCATACACCCGCCAACCCTCCCCGGCATATTGCCGTGCCCATTCAAGGCCCAGTCCCCGGTTGCTGCCCGTAACAAGAACACTGTGCATGACTCACTCCCCGTTGGTTCCCGGCCGGCTCACCTCGCCGACCTGGCACAGAAAACCCGATATACTGAGCGTGGCTGAATGGTATGCTCGCCCCCATGTAGGAACGGCGCACAGCCGCGAAAAGCTTATTGTAGGAGCGGCGCCCTCGCCGCGATTGGATGCCAGTCGGGAACCGATAGCTGACACCCAACCTCTGCTTTCAACCACTGTTCTCATCGCGGCGAGGGCGCCGCTCCTACACCGGGCTGCATTTGCAACATCCGACTATTCAAGAATCTGGGCGCATGAGCGCAATTACAAGGGCTGACATGGCTTCACCCGGCAAGGCATACATCGGCACCTCCGGCTGGTCATATCCCCATTGGAAAGGCCCATTCTATCCCGTCGATCTGCCCGATCGGCAACTGCTCGAGTATTACTGCCGCCATTTTCGCACCGTGGAGATCAACAATTCCTTCTACCACCTCCCCAGCGAAGCGGCGCTGGACCAATGGCGCCAGACGACACCCGCGGATTTCGTTTTCGCCGCCAAGGCCAGCCGCTACATCACCCACATGAAGAAGCTCAGGGCGCCGGAGAAGAGTTGCAAGACCTTCCTCGACCGCATGGCGGCCCTGGGTCGGAAACTCGGTCCCATCGTCTTCCAGCTGCCGCCGCGCTGGCACTACAACGGCGAACGCCTGGCCGCACTACTGGATTACCTGCCCCGTTCCCATCGCTACGTCTTCGAGTTCCGCGATCCGGACTGGATCAACGACGAGGCCGTGGCCCTGCTGCAGCAGCACAATGCCGCTTTCTGCATCTACGAACTGGCCGGTTTCCGCTCGCCGCTGCACGTCACCGCCGATTTCGTCTACATCCGCCTGCACGGCCCGGAAGGGGCCTATCAGGGCAATTACGACGGCCGCACCCTGACAGCCTGGGCGCGACGAATACAGAACTGGCTGAAGGCGGGACGGGATGTGTACTGCTATTTCGACAACGACGAGGCCGGTTATGCGGTGGAAAATGCCCGGGATCTGCAGGCGCGCATCAGACGACTGGCCGAAACCGGATCGTTCTGATTACTTGCCGCCGAATCGTTCCATACCTTCCCGGTACAGCGCATCGAACCGCGCTTCCAGTGCCGGACTGGCACCGCGCACCTGATCGACCACGGCCTTCGCCCATTCGAAATACTGCCGTTTGCGTTCATCACTCCAGTCGGCAGGCGGATGGGCAAGGATGTCCTGCAGATTGCAGATCTTGTCGGCCAGCTTGACCTGCTTTGCCGCCGTCGAGGCCGTGGCGGCATGCCGGATCTGTTCCTGCTTGCGTTTTTCCTTGGACAGCGACTTGTCGTCGCTGACCTCGAGAACGATATCACGCACCGCGGGTCCGAAGGCCTCGGCCAGCTCGTCCGCCGTGGTGTCGGTATCCTCGATCGTGTCGTGCAGCAGGGCAGCGCAGACCACCTGTGGATCCTCGATACCGCCGATATTGACCAGCGTCTCGGCGACACAGACGGGATGATTCACGTAGGGCGTGGCCGCGGCATCCTTGCGTCGCTGATTGCGATGGCGATCGGCGGCGAAACGCACAGCGGCGAGGATCATGGGTAATGTGCCGGTCTTTTGCATGGCGGGAATCTCCGGTTTCGGTTGGTTTATATTCAAACGTCTTGCGGTATTTTGGTGAGCGATACTGCCGGGAAAAACGTTGCCGATAATGGATGCCCTGATGAATCCGATTCCGGAAGGCCCGCCCGGAACAGGCGCATCCTCATGCTTGCGACCCTTGCCGCTCGTCGTCCACCCCGCTCATGGCCTGCACGGCTTCGTTGATCGCCCGCCAGGCACCGGCCCAGTCGATGCGCTCCTGTTCCAGCCGAACGCCATGTCCCCAGCGTCCTGCCTGAAGGGCCATGAACAAATCGGCTTCGGCGGCGGACAGCCGCGCAAGTTTTCGATCGCCGGCCGGTTTGTCTTCACGTGTCCACAGCGCGCGGTGCTGCAGGAGTGTCGCCTCGTCCATGAGCAGGGAACGCGCATGGGGCAGACAAGCGCGCAGGCGATCCAGGATGACAAATCCATGGGTATCGAGATCGCCCCAGTAGAAGACCGGCAGCGAGGCCAGCCAGGGGATCGCCCCGAACACATCCACGGCATAACCCTGCTGCATGAACACCACCGCTCCCGGCAAATCACCGAAGGCCAGCCCGGTCTGCAGATTCTCAACGATGAATGCGGTACGGACCGGCAGCGTCCAGGCCGCGATGTCGCCCACGGGCGCCTCGATGTCCGCAAGGCCCGCCAGCTTTCCGCGCAGAGCGGGATCAAGTACCCGCAGCCGCACCCGCTCAGGAGGCGCGCGCAGCCCCGTCAACTGTTCGAGAGAGACGCCGCGGATCTCGCACTGGCGGATGGCGCCCAGCCAGCGCATGACGATTCGCCGATGCCCTTCCAGCCACTTGCTGTGCACGCCGGGCACAGGCAACTGGCGGGGCAGCAGGTTCGATTCGGGGTTGGTCTCAAACCAGGCCAGCAGCGCAATGAGCCGTTCGAATTCGTCGTCGGGCCATTCGGCCAGCACGCCCCAGCTTTTCGAGGCAATGTCCTCCAGCGACGGCCAGGATTCACATACCTGCGACATACGCGCCTTTGCTTGCCGCCACTGCGCTTCCCGGCCGATGAAGGCGGCCACCTCGTCGGCCGAAGCGAAACGGATTGCCTCGGGCAGGCTTTGACGACCCAGCCGGGTCCAGCGCCG
>JALVBM010000170.1 GCA_027010665.1 Chromatiales bacterium | reverse complement strand
AGCTGCAGATCGCCAAACGCTATCTGGTGCGCCGACAACTGGCGGACAACGGGCTGACCCCGGAGCAGTGCCAGATCGAGGACGCGGCCCTCGAGCGCATCATCCGCGAATACACCCGCGAGGCCGGCTGCCGCAACCTGGAACGGGAAATCGGCGCCGTGTGCCGCCACGTGGCCATGGGCGTGGCCTCGGGCGAGTTCAGCTCGGCCACCATTACCGCCGGTGACATTCCGGAAATCCTCGGCCCGCCGCGCTTCGAGAACGAAGTGGCCATGCGGGTCAGCGTGCCCGGCGTGGCCACCGGCCTGGCCTGGACGCCCGTCGGGGGCGACATCCTGTTCATCGAGTCGGCCCGGGTGCCCGGCTCGGGACGACTAATCCTGACCGGCCAGCTCGGCGACGTGATGAAGGAAAGCGCCCAGGCTGCCCTGTCCCTGGTCAAGGCCCGCGCCGACATGCTCGGCATCGATCCGGCCCTGTTCAAGGACAGCGACATCCACGTCCACGTCCCCGCCGGCGCCATCCCCAAGGACGGCCCGAGCGCCGGGGTGGCCATCTTCATCTCACTGGTCTCCCTGCTCACCGAACGGCGGGTGCGCAAGGACACCGCCATGACCGGCGAGATCAGTCTGCGCGGCCTGGTCCTGCCGGTCGGCGGCATCAAGGAAAAATGCATCGCCGCCGCCCAGGCCGGCATCCGGCGCGTGCTGCTGCCAAAGCGCAACGAAAAGGACTACGAGGACATCCCGGAGTCGGCGCGCAAGCAACTGGAGTTCGTGTGGCTGGAGAACGTAGACCAGGCCATCGACGCGGCCCTGGAACCGGCCGGCAAGGCGGAGGAAGATGCGGCCTGAACCGGCGTTTTTTCTGGGTGTGCCGGGAATAACACGGAGGGCACGGAGACACGGAGGACACGGAGATTGTAGGATTAGGGGTAGGTCGGCCTCCCGTGCCCTTTGGGTTTCAGACCGACATGTCAGGAGAATGTCTGAAAGGCACTGTAGGAGCGGCGCCCTCGCCGCGATGCAGCGGTAACAGGGGACGGGTAGCTGGTAGCCGGGAAAGACAAGGGTTCGGATTTACCCAGCAACCCGTCCCCAGCAACCAGCCACCGATCAATCGCGGCGAGGGCGCCGCTCCTACATGATCGATATCCGCACAGAATACGATGCCGTTTCAGATATCGGCATCTGAACAATTTCGGTACAAAGAACAAAAATCTCCGTGCCCTCCGTGTTCCTTTCCAGTGGCCGGATTTTTATCCCCTCATCCTGGCCTTCTCCCGGAGGGAGAAGGAATGGCATTACAACCCCCGTTCCGGTCACGTCGCCCGACGGCGACGTGACCAGGGTGTGACCTTCAACCGCTCGCCGCCGTTCTCGATGCCGATTTCCGCGTCGGTGAGGTAGCAGGCCGGATCCTCGGCCCAGAAGTTGCCGGTGAGCTGCCAGGCGCGGACGCGGGTGTTGCCGCCGCAGATGGCCTTTTCCCGGCAGGCGGCACAGCGACCTTCCAGGGGGCGGGGGCGGGCCTTGAGGCCGGCCATCAGGGGATCGGCGGTATCGGTCCAGATCTGCGAGAAGGGCCGTTCCCTGACGTTGCCCAGGGTGTAGTCCCACCAGAAGGTGTCGGGATGCACGTTGCCGAGGTTGTCGATGTTGGCGATGTTGACGCCGGAGCTGTTGCCGCCCCAGCGCTCGAGCACCGCGCGCAGGTGGTCCACCCGCTCCGGGAAACGCTGTTCCACCCAGCGCAGCAGATAGACGCCGTCGGCATCGTTGTTGCCGGTGACGAACTCGCGCGCGCGGCCGGCCTGCAGATCGGCCAGGCAGGTGTCGAACAGCAAATCCATCGCCTCGCGGGTGAGGCGGTGCACGGCGTCGTCCTTGCGGTTGCGGTTGCCGCGCCCGGCATAGTTCAGGTGGGAGAGGTAGAACTTGTCGACGCCCTCGGCATCCATCAGCTTCAGCAGATCGGGCAGTTCGTGGGCGTTGTCCATGGTCAGGGTGAAGCGCATGCCCACCTTGATGCCGGCCTCCCGGCAAAGGCGGATGGCGCGCATGGACTCGTCGAAGGCACCGATGCGGCGGCGAAAGCGATCATGGGTCTCGCGCAGGCCGTCGATGCTGATCCCCACGTAGTCGTAGCCGATTTCGGCGATGCGTTCGATGTTGTGTTCGTCGATTAGGGTGCCGTTGGTGGACAGCCCCACGTAGAAGCCCATGGCCCTGGCCCGGCGGGAGATGTCGTAGATGTCCGGGCGCAGCAGGGGCTCGCCGCCGGAGAGAATCAGCACCGGCACGCCGAAGGCGCGCAGATCGTCCATCACGGAATACACCTCGTCGCGGGACAGCTCGCCCGGGAAGTCCTTGTCGGCGGAGATGGAATAGCAGTGTTTGCAGGTGAGATTGCAGCGCCGGATCAGGTTCCAGATCACAACCGGCCCCGGCGGCTCCCGATGCGGCCCGAGCGGCCGGGGATCGAGCACTTCCTGCAGGTAGCGTGTGATCCGGAACATGGCATTTCTCCTTGGGCAAATGCGGGTGAGTTCAACCTACTATGTTCTCTGGAAAGAACACGGAGGGCACGGAGACACGGAGAACACGGAGGTTTTTGTTTGAAAAACCTTGTTGGGCATGGCCCTGATTGTCGGCCTAATGCCCAGGGGGCACAGAGAGGCCGACCTAAATAAAAATCTCCGTGTTCTCCGTGTCTCCGTGATCTCCGTGTTCCCTACAAGAAACTCGATTCCAGGTAATCCGTGCGTTGGCGGCTCAATCCCGGTCTGGACCGGCGAAGCGCAGGCCGGTCTTTTTCAGTATCCGGGTGCTGTAGAGCACATCGTGACTCCGGCAGGCGTCGCCGAGGAGATCGGCGATGACGGCGATCTGGCGTTCGGCTTCCTCGCGGTCGCGGCCGTGGACCATGGCGAACAGGTTGTAGGGCCAGTGCGGCCGGTGCCGGGGCCGGCGGTAGCAGTGGCTGACGAAATCCAGGGCGCCGATCCGGCGGCCCAGTTCGTCCACCCGGTCGTCGTCCACGTCCCAGACGGTCATGCCGTTGGCGCGATAGCCGAGGGTGTAATGATTGGGCACCGCGCCGATGCGGCGGATCGCGCCGCGGGCCCTGAGCCGTTCGATGCGCTGCAGCACTTCCGCCTCGCTGGCGCCCACCTGCGCGGCCACCACGGCATAGGGACGCGGATCCAGCGGCAGGCCCTGCTGGGTGGCGAGCACGATGCGCCGATCGAGTGCGTCGAGTTCCAGCGGCAACTGTTCCGGCACGGCGTTCACGGACAGGCCTCCAGCTTCAGGCGCAGATGATATTCGGCTTCCTTGGGCATGTCGTAGACCGGCAGGCCGGTACACGTGGCGATCTCGGCATTGACGCGTGCGATGTCTTCCGGCGTCTCGGTGGCCAGCACGAACCACATGTTGAAGTCGTGATCCCGGCGGTAGTTGTGGGCCACTTCCGGGAAGGCATTGACCCGTTCGGCCACCTCCTCGAAGCGATCCTCTGGCACCGACATGGCCACCAGACTGAAGGCGCCACCGAGCCGCTCGGCATCGTAGAGCGGGCCGAAACGGGTCAGCACCCGCTCGTCCAGCAGACGCTGCAGGCGGGAGAGCAGTTCCGCCTCGTCGATGCCCAGCTCGGCGGCCACTTCGGCATAGGGCCGTTCGCACACGGGCAGATCGTCCTGCAGCCGATTGACGATGGCGCAGTCGATGGCATCAAGTTCCGCCATGGGCCGGCTCCGGAGCATGATAGAGCGCGCCGCGCTGCTTGAAGCGCCGGCGGCTGAACAGAACCTCGTGGGCGATGTGTTCGAGCCCGCATTCGCGCACCAGCAGCGCGATGTTGGCCTGCACCTCGTCGCGATCGCGCCCGTGGATCATGGTGAACAGGTTGTAGGGCCAGTCGGGCAGGCGCCGCGGGCGGCGATAGCAGAGGGTGACGAACTCGAAACGGCCCATGCAGGCGCCGAGGGTGTCCACCTGGTCGTCGGGAATGTCCCAGACGGTCATGGCGTTGGCGCGGTAGCCGAGTTCGTGATGGCGCACCACCACGCCGAGGCGCTTGATCACGCCGGTTTCCTGCAGCCGGCGCAGGCGCGCGATCACCTCATCCTCGGACAGGCCGATGCGCCGGCCCAGTTCCGCATAGGGTTCGGGCACCAGCGGCAGGCCGCCCTGGATGGCGGTGATAAGCGCCTCGTCGTCACCGTCGAGCACGGCGGGCACGGGCCAGCGGGGCGCCTTGCGGGTCACCTTCATGTCCATTGCAGTTCGAACCCCAGGTCGATGTGGTAGTCGGCGAGCATGGGCAGATGCAGCACCGCATGGCCGCTGCGGGTCTCGATGTCGTCCAGCACGCGGCGCAGGGCCGCTTCGTCCTCGGCGGTGACCACGAACCACAGGTTGAAGCGGTGTTCGCGCTGGTAGTTGTGATTGACCTCGCGATAACCGTTGACCAGCTCGGCCACCTTTTCGAGTTCGTCCTCGGGCAGGGCCATCGCCGCCAGGGTGGAGGCGCCAATGGTGTTGGCCCGGAACACGGCGCCGACCCGGCTGATGAAACCGCGCTCCCGCAGCGCGGCCAGCGTGTCGATGACGTCCTGCTCGCTCACGCCGAGGCGCTCGGCCATGGCGGCGAAGGGCCGCGACACCAGCGGCAGATCGTGCTGGAAGTCGTTGAGCAGGCGCTTCTCCAGCGGCTGCAGCCGCTCGCCGTCGTACACTTCGCGCTGACGATGCATGGGCATCTCCTACAGGCCGATCCGGTGCGCCCGGGCGGTGAGAAAGATCCCGCTCGGCTTGGGCAGGCTGTGCCGGGCGAGAATCGCGAACGTGCGGGTATCGTAC